>NZ_JACJEW010000026.1:0-69563 GCF_014164315.1 Pseudoalteromonas sp. SG44-1 | reverse complement strand
CAGCGGTCAGCGCAGAAAAACATCAGCCTTTGCACTTGCAAAGGCTGTTTTGCTCTCTAATTTTATAACCCAATTTATGCAGTAAGAATATAATTAATGCTCTTTTGTTTGTCATTGTTGGGCATCTTTTTTGTTGCTCAACCCATGCTAACGCAGCAGTTGCAAATTCACTGTTATTTGCAATTGAGTGATCCACCGCTTCTGCAATCTTCACAATTTGCAAAATAGATTGTCTATATTCGGTAAGGCCTAGGCTTAAAAGGTAATTTTGAATCGGACACATAGCATTTAATCAGAGTGAAAAAATACAGCATAAAAGCTGGAGCTAGGTTAAGGTCAAGTAGTTTTTTATGAGGGAAATTTAGCGAAGTGCTTTTCTGTAGTATGAATTTTTATACCTGCATATTCGTGACGTTCTTTTCTTCAAGGCCCTCAATAGACTCAGGCGTTCAACTTCACTCCGAGCGGCTTACGGCTTAAAACTTACCGCTTATAGCTTTTTAAAAACAAAAAGCCCCAGCTAATGCCGGGGCTTTTTATAAAACAGACTTAATTAAAAATTAAGCTTGTTTTGGACTAGAAATAACGTCTACTAATGTCCAAGACTTAGTCTTAGAGATTGGAGCGCATTCACGGATAGTAACAACGTCACCCGCTTTTGCTGTGTTATTTTCGTCATGTACGTGTAATTTAGTCGTACGTTTGATGAATTTCCCATAGATTGGGTGCTTCACGTAACGTGCGATAGCGATAGTGAAAGATTTTTCCATCTTGTCGCTGATTACAGTGCCTTGAAGAGTACGAATTTTATCACTCATTATTGACCTGCCTTCTGGTTAATAACTGTTTTTACACGCGCGATATCGCGACGTACTGTTCTTAGCGTGTGAGTTTGAGCTAACTGACCGGTGCTTGCTTGCATGCGCAGGTTAAACTGCTCACGAAGAAGACCTAGAAGTTCAGCATTAAGCTCTTCTACGCTTTTATCTTTTAGTTCGCTTGCTTTCATCACATTACCGTCCGAGTTACGAAAGTTGTTTTGAATGGCAGTTTACGAGCAGCAAGGTCGAATGCTTCACGAGCAAGCTCTTCAGAAACACCTTCCATTTCGTAAAGTACTTTACCAGGCTGAATTTCAGCAACCCAATATTCAACAGAACCTTTACCTTTACCCATACGAACTTCAAGAGGCTTTTCTGTGATCGGTTTGTCAGGGAAGACACGGATCCAGATTTTACCTTGACGTTTCACGTGACGTGTCATGGCACGACGAGCTGCTTCGATTTGACGAGCAGTCATGCGGCCACGGCCAGTAGCTTTCAAACCGAAAGTACCGAAGCTTACTTTGTTACCGTTTTGCGCTAAACCACGGTTGCGGCCTTTGTGCATTTTACGGAATTTTGTACGTTTTGGCTGTAACATTACTCGCTACCTCTACTTAGCACTTTTTTTGGCTTTCTTTGGTGCGCGTTTAGCTGGCTTCTCTTGCTCTTGTACTAGTGGTAAACCACCAATAACTTCGCCTTTGAAGATCCAAACTTTAACACCAATGATACCATAAGTGGTTAAGGCTTCAGAAGTTGCGTAGTCGATATCAGCACGAAGAGTATGTAGAGGTACACGACCTTCACGATACCATTCTGAACGTGCGATTTCTGCGCCGCCAAGACGACCGCTAACTTCAACTTTGATCCCTTTAGAACCGATGCGCATTGCATTTTGTACCGAACGCTTCATAGCGCGACGGAACATAACACGACGCTCTAGTTGAGAGGCAATGCCGTCTGCTACTAGTTGTGCATCTAGTTCTGGTTTACGTACTTCAGAAATATTGATCTGAGCAGGTACACCAGCAATCTTAGTTACCGCTTGACGTAATTTTTCTACGTCTTCGCCTTTTTTACCGATAACAACACCCGGACGAGCCGTGTGAATTGTTACGCGGATTGATTTTGCTGGACGCTCAATAACGATTTTAGACACAGAAGCCGCTTTCAATTCCTTAGTAAGGAATGTACGTACTTTGTGATCGCCAAAAAGCTGTGCAGAGAAATCTTTTGAACTCGCGTACCAGGTAGAAACCCAAGGTTTAGATATACCTAGGCGAATACCAGTAGGATGAACTTTTTGTCCCATTACTTATACTCCTAGCTATCTGAAACCACAACAGTGATGTGGCTTGTACGCTTAAGGATGCGGTCTGCGCGTCCTTTAGCACGTGGCATAATACGTTTCATTGTTGGACCATCGTCCACAAAGATCGTTGTTACACGTAGCTCATCAATGTCAGCACCTTCGTTATGCTCTGCGTTAGCAATAGCAGACTCAAGTACTTTCTTAACTAATACAGCCGCTTTCTTAGGGCTGTACGCCAGGATTTCTAGTGCGCGATCGACAGGTAACCCGCGGATCTGATCTGCAACTAGACGTGCTTTTTGCGCCGAACCAGAGGCGAATTTATGTTTAGCTAATGCTTGCATTTATCATTCCCCTCTTAACGTTTCTTCGCTTTCTTATCCGCAGCGTGGCCACGGTAAGTGCGAGTTGGTGCAAATTCACCTAGTTTGTGACCGATCATTTCGTCAGAAACGAAAACTGGTACATGCTGGCGACCATTATGGACAGCAATGGTCAATCCGATCATGTTAGGTATGATCATTGAACGACGGCTCCAAGTTTTAATTGGCTTCTTGTCACCGCTTTCCAAAGCTTTCTCTACCTTCTTCAGCAAGTGTAGGTCTATAAAAGGACCCTTCTTGAGAGAGCGTGGCATGGCTATTCCTCAATATTACTTAGTACGACGACGTACTATAAATTTATCCGTACGCTTGTTCTTACGCGTCTTAGCACCTTTAGTCGGCTTACCCCATGGAGACACAGGATGACGACCACCAGATGTACGACCTTCACCACCACCGTGTGGGTGATCAACCGGGTTCATGGCAACACCACGAACTGTCGGACGAATACCACGCCAGCGATTTGCACCTGCTTTACCAAGTGAACGAAGCATATGCTCAGCATTGCCTACTTCACCTAGCGTCGCACGACAATCTGATTCAACTTTACGAACTTCGCCTGAACGAAGACGTAATGTTACATACTGACCATCACGAGCAAGGATTTGAACGTATGCACCAGCAGAACGTGCGATTTGCGCACCTTTACCTGGTTTTAATTCTACGTTGTGAACAGTCGAACCTACAGGCATATTGCGCATAGGTAATGCATTACCAGGCTTGATTGGTGCATCAACACCAGACTGGATTGCATCACCAGCTTTTAAGCCTTTTGGTGCGATAATGTAACGACGCTCACCGTCTGCATATAATACAAGTGCGATGTTTGCGCTACGATTTGGATCATATTCTAAACGCTCAACAGTGGCTGGAATGCCATCTTTAGTACGTTTAAAATCGATTAAACGGTAATGCTGCTTATGACCACCACCGATATGACGAACCGTAATACGACCATTGTTATTACGACCACCTGATTTAGAGTTTTTCTCTAATAGTGGTGCGTATGGCTTGCCCTTATGTAGATCTGGGTTTACCACTTTAACTAGGTGACGACGACCCGCAGAAGTTGGCTTACACTTTTGAAGTGCCATAATTCTAACTCCCCTTATTACTCGGCGCCGCCGACAAAGTCTAGTTCGCTGCCTTCTTTAAGAGTAACGTAAGCTTTTTTCCAGTCGCTACGACGACCGAAACGTGCGCCAGTACGTTTTGTTTTACCCTTAACATTAAGTGTGCGAACACCAGTTACTTCCACTTCAAAAAGCTTCTCTACAGCTGCTTTAACTTCAGCTTTAGTTGCGTCATTTACTACTTTGAAAACGATAGTGTTGTTTTCTTCAGCAGCAATAGTGCTTTTTTCAGAGATATGTGGAGCAAGGATCACTTTTAAAAGACGTTCTTCACGAATCATGCTAGCGTCTCCTCAAGTTGCTTAACAGCAGCTGCTGTAATAAGTACCTTATCGAAAGCGATTAAGCTTACAGGGTCGATACCAGCTACATCACGCGTGTCAACCTTGTACAGGTTACGTGCCGATAAAAATAGATTCTCATCTACTTCTTCAGTTACGATTAGAACATCTTTAAGCTCAAGTTCTTTAAGCTTAGCAACTAGTTCTTTAGTTTTTGGTGCTGCTAGAGCAAAACTTTCAACAACGATTAAACGCTCTTGACGAACTAATTCAGATAAAATGCTTTTGATCGCACCGCGGTACATTTTACGGTTTACTTTTTGGCTGTGGTCTTGTGGTTTAGCTGCGAAGCTAACGCCACCTGAACGCCAAATTGGACTACGGATTGTACCAGCACGTGCACGGCCAGTACCTTTTTGAGCCCATGGTTTTTTACCACCACCGCTTACTTCAGAACGTGTCTTCTGAGCACGAGTACCTTGACGAGCACCTGCTGCGTATGCAACAACTACTTGATGTACTAATGCTTCGTTAAACTCACGTCCAAAAGTAGCTTCAGAAACTTCAAGACCGCCAGAAGCGTCTTTAATTGCTAATTCCATCACTAAATCTCCAGGACTTATGCTTTAACAGCAGGTTTAACGATAACGTCACCGCCGATAGCGCCAGGTACTGCACCTTTAACTAAAAGCAAGTTACGCTCAGCGTCAACGCGTACTAGTTCTAAGTTTTGAGTCGTTACACGCTCAGCACCCATATGACCGGCCATTTTCTTACCTTTAAACACCTTACCAGGTGATTGGTTTTGACCGATTGAACCAGGAGCACGGTGAGATAGAGAGTTACCATGTGTAGCGTCTTGCATGCTGAAATTCCAGCGCTTAACACCACCTTGGAAACCTTTACCTTTAGAAGTACCGGTTACGTCAACTTTGTTGATTTCGTTGAATAATTCAACAGTAAGCTCAGCGCCTACTTCAAAATCGCCTTCACCACCATTTAGGCGGAATTCCCACAGACCGCGACCCGCTTCAACACCAGCTTTAGCGAAGTGACCCGCTGTTGCTTTGTTTACACGGCTTGCTTTTTTAGTGCCTGCGGTTACTTGAAGCGCGTTATAACCGTCTGTTGCGTCAGATTTGATCTGAGCAATGCGGTTAGGTGTCGCTTCAATAACTGTCACAGGGATAGATACACCATCTTCAGTGAAGATACGTGTCATACCCACTTTACGACCGACTAGACCTAATGCCATTTTCCTAAAACCTCTCTAATCTTTCGATTAACCCAGGCTGATTTGAACATCAACACCAGCAGCAAGATCTAAACGCATAAGTGCGTCAACAGTCTTGTCAGTTGGTTCTACGATGTCGATCAGACGTTTATGGGTGCGGATCTCGTACTGATCACGCGCATCTTTATTAACGTGCGGTGATGTAAGTACAGTAAAACGTTCAAAGCGTGTAGGTAGTGGAATTGGACCACGTACTTGTGCGCCAGTGCGTTTCGCAGTTTCCACGATTTCCGCCGTTGATTGGTCAATCAAACGGTGGTCAAAAGCTTTTAGGCGAATACGAATGCGTTGATTTGACATTCTTAAACCTCAATATAAAGAGCATTTAAAAGAGCATAAAAAAACGACCGAAACAATCTTAAAAACATAAGATGCCGGTTGTTGATTTATATCTACGTTGAGTTCCAAATCGGAACTCCTGTTTTATTAGCTTGAAATCCAAGCTTAATGTTCCTTCCAAGTTCCCGGGGGAATTTTGAAAGCCTGCGTATTATAGTGATATTGGTGATAAATGCAACAACTATTTCAAACTACCAGAATGAGGATTATTTATACTGTAAAAAAGGGTTGTCACTATGTCGTCATTACTGGGAATTTACTATAGTTAGGAAGCCATGCAATCGGACTTGGCACTAATGATAATGGTCAGTCCAGTTTTTAATTGTTATTATTCATCCTTATTTTGCTTTTATCTCTTAATCCTTAACCTTGGTGAGTTGATGCGTATTTTTAATTATTGCTTGAATTTTGTGTCTATGGTGATGAATCGCCTATTTGTGAAAAGCAAAGTACTGCCCGAGAACCCAATTGAACAATACGGTCTTAATCCCGCCTACCCTACTTTTTATATAGTTAAACTTAATGCTCGCTCAGATTTAGCGGCTCTTGACCGAGTTTGTAAAAATTACAATCTGCCCAGACCAACTGAACAACAGCTGTTGGGTAATGCAGAGTTAGACCGCTTTATTGGCCTACAAAATCCACCACCACTGTTTGGCAGCCAAGCGAAGCCAACTGACGCGCTAAACCAGGGTAAACAAATAATTGCTCAACTATTTACCAGTGGCGAAAAAAACGTGCAAGTCATTCCGGTCACTATTTTATGGGGTCGTAATCCAGGTAAAGAAAAACCAGGTTTAGGTACGCTGGTTTCGCACTCACTTACACCTAGCTGGTTTCGTAAGTTTTTTGTATTACTGTTTTCAGGGCGTGATAACTTTATACGCTTTAGTCAACCGTTGGATTTATCGTTATTAGTAAATGAAAAAGCCGATGTTGATGAGTTACCTCATAAATTACTTCGCGTCGCTAGGGTGCATTTTCGTCGTCAAAAATTGGCGGCAACGGGCCCTAAAATGCCCTCACGCGAGCAACTATTTAATTCATTGTTAGCATCACCGACTATAAAAAAAGCAATTAACGATGAAGCAAAAAGCAAAAAAATCAGCCATGAGCAAGCACGGCAAAATGCGTTAAAGCTATTAGATGAGATTGCTGCTAACTACAGTGATGCCACCATACGTGTTGCAGATCGTGTATTAACCTGGCTATGGAATAAGCTCTACAACGGCATTGATATAAAATACACCGAACAAATCCATGATCTAACCAATAAAGGTCATGAAATTATTTATATGCCGTGTCATCGCAGCCACATGGATTACTTATTACTTACCTACTCGATTTATCATCTTGGTTTAGTACCGCCACATATTGCTGCTGGTATTAACTTAAACTTCTTCCCAGCAGGCGGCATATTCCGCCGCAGTGGCGCATTTTTTATCCGCCGCTCATTTGCTGGCAACAAGCTTTACTCTGCTGTATTTAAAGAGTATTTAAGTCAGTTGTTTATCAAAGGTTACTCAGTTAAGTTTTATACTGAGGGCGGACGTAGCCGTACCGGGCGTTTACTACCACCAAAAACAGGTATGTTGGCGATGACACTACAAGCTATGTTACGTGGTATTGATCGCCCTATTTCGATTGTGCCGGTGTACATTGGTTATGAACACGTCATGGAAATAAATACTTATCTGAAAGAACTCGCAGGTGATGATAAAAAAGGCGAGTCGATTTTCGGTATTTTCAAAGCCATTAAAAATCTCAAAAACTATGGCCGCGGCTATTTGAATTTTGGCGATCCGATTTCGGTTAATCAATATTTAAATGAGCATCAACCTGATTGGCGTGAATCTATTCACCCAACTGATGTACAAAAACCACAATGGCTTGGTCCGCAAGTGGCGACTTTAGCGGATAAAGTGATGGTTAATATTAATAGTGCCGCCGCGCTTAACGCAGTTAATTTACTGGCAATGATCTTACTGGTAAATGATAAGCAAGCATTGAGCAAACCTAAATTGTTAGCACAACTAGACTTTTACTTACATTTACAACGTAGCGCTAGTTACAGTGAAAAAATCACCACCCCAGATGAAACTTCATCACAGTTACTCGAACATGCTTTAAAGTTGAATAAATTTGACGTTATAAGCGATGAGTTTGGCGAGATTATCGCGATTAACGATAAAGAGAAAATCCTCTTTAACTACTACCGTAATAATATTCTTCATGTGTTTGCCGTACCAAGCTTACTGGCACTGCATATATTTAAAAGCCATAAAACGACAGTATCGCAGTGCCAAAAATTGGTTAACTGTTTTTACCCGATGTTTGCTAAAGAATGGTTTTTACACGAACTTGATGAAAATTATATCACCCGCATACTGGCCAGCTTTGTAGATCAAGATTTAATAGAAATTGATGGTGATAACATAAAAATCACCAACAGTAATGATTGCTTAGCCAAGCTGGAAATTCTAGGTCGTGCGCTTAGCTTAACCCTGCAACGCTACGCCATTGTGATTGGCTTTATTCAAACCAGTAAAGAAATTGAACGCGCAGAACTTGAACGCGAAAGCCAAGTATTAGCGCAGCGCTTAGGTACCTTGCATGGTATTAAGACTCCTGAGTTTTTTGACAAAAAAGTATTGGTAGGCTTTATTAGCAACTTGCGCGAACAAAATTTAATTAGCGAAACCGAGAATGGCTTACAGGGCAGTACTGAACTTTGTGAAGTGTATATTCATCTTAAAGCCTTGCTGCCAGCGCGAGTCTGGCAGTCAATTAGTGATATTATGCAAGGACAATGTAAGCAAAAATAACTGCAAGCGGCATATTAACGCTGACGCATTACACCTTCTTGGATCGTTGAGGCAACTAAATTGCCTTGACGGTCAAAGAACTGACCACGCACCAACCCCCGCCCTGAGCTCGCACTTGGGCTATCAATGGTATATAAGATCCAATCATCCATTCGAAACGGACGATGAAACCACATCGCATGGTCAATTGTTGCTACTTGCATGTTTGGCTGCATAAACGAGACACCATGGGGCTGTAGAGCCGTTGGTAAAAACTCAAAGTCAGACGCATACGCCAATAAATAGTTATGAATACGTTGATCATCTGGCATCTCGCCATTGGCTTTGAACCAAATATGTTTAACCGGCTCCATTACCTCTGGCTTAAATGGGTTATGAAAGGTGACCGGACGCATTTCAATCGGCATTTCGCGAATAAACTTATTGCGGATCACCTCAGGTATATGAGATGCGTGCTCTTGATAAAACTCCAGTGATGAGCGCAGCTCCTCAGGAGCAGGTACATCCGGCATAGTAGCTTGATGCGACAAGCCATCTTCAGCACCTTGAAATGATGCCGTCATATAAAAAATAGGTTTTCCATATTGAATAGCACTAACTCGGCGAGTACTAAAGCTCTTACCATCACGGATCGTTTCAACATCGTACACAATTGGCTTTGCAGCATCACCAGGGCGTAAAAAATAAGAATGCAGTGAATGAACAATACGGCCTTCCGGTAAGGTTTCTTTAGCTGCAGACAGTGCTTGGCCCATGACTTGACCACCAAATACCGCACGAAAACCCAAATCTTGGCTTTGCCCTCGATACAAGCCCTGCTCTATTTCTTCTAACGTTAATAACGACAATAAATCATCTAAAACTTGGCTCATAGTTGCTCCTCAATCCCATTTAGATTTTAATGATACTATAGACAAGTATGATGTAAATATTTCAAGGATCCTAGTTATGGCGTATTGGTTATTTAAAACTGAACCCGATGCATTTTCAATCGACGATTTAAAAAGCGCCCCTGCACAAACCACTGCATGGGAAGGTGTGCGCAACTACCAAGCCCGTAATTTTATGCGCGAGGGCGTAAAGCTCGGCGATTTAGTAATGATTTACCATTCTAGCTGTAAACACGTCGGCGTTGCAGGTATCGCAATAGTGACTGCTGAAGCCTACCCAGATCCTTGCCAGTTTGATTTAAGCAGTGATTATTACGATCCTAAATCAACCTGTGATAAACCGAGATGGGTTGTGGTTGATGTAACCTATCAGCAGCATTTAAATAAATTAGTCAGCTTAAAAGCGATTAAAGAAAACGACGCCATCACCGAAATAGCTCTAAAAAAAGGTGGTCGATTATCGGTAATGCCAGTGACTAAAGCGGATTGGCAAGCAATTATAAAAATGGCAGAGTAACAACAATAATTTGCTGCTAATACATCACGTTTTCCTTCTTTTTCCAAATTTGCTAAAATAGTTGGCTTGTTTTAGTTAGGGGGTTAGATGAAATTACTGTATTGGTTAGATGAGTGGTTAACTCTACCTCAAGATGAACAGCAAACCAGATTACCTATCTCTGGAGGCGATTTACTTGGCGATGTTTTTGTTAAGTATCACTTTATTGATATAAATAAGCCTTTATTGTTCACCTTTTCTCCTGCAGGTACTAATTACCAAGAGCATGATCTCAATGATGATTTTAGCCCTTGGGGATTTCAACTAGCGCAAAAACAACATGTGAATGTTATTTCTTTTCAGCACTTAGGAATAAGTAATTGGTTTAGACACCGTAATTTACTGTTTTTCCTCGAGCAACTCGCTCCCTTGCTAACACCCTTTACCCAGAGATTAGGCTACGGCTTAAGCCGAGGTGGCTTTGCTGTGGGTGCATTTGCTAATTTACTAAAGCTAGATAAGGTACTGTTATTTCACCCTGTTAGCACCAAAAATAAAGCACTTGCTCCTTGGGATGACCGCTCAAGTACCGATATAGCACAACAATTCGATTGGGAGCAAGATTACCACGATCTCGATTTAGGCAATGCTAAAGGCTATATAATTTACGACCCGACCAATCGTATTGACCGTGGCCATGCTAAGCGCTATTCGCAACTAACCCACTTACGCGTGTTTGGTATGGGTCACAGTACCCATGCCACCTACCTAAATAAATTTGGCTTTTATAAACAAGTGGCCGTCGACTTTATTAGCCATCAACAAGTCGATATTGCGCAATTTCGCCTACAAACCAAAACCCTGCGCTTTAAAGAAGACTATTATAGAAGGCTCAACAAGGCGAATGCTAAATCGGCACACCGCCAAGTATTATTAAGCAAAGCGCACAACATACTAATTGATGAAAAAGCAGCGCATGTGCAAGAGCATCAAGCAAAAATTGATATTCAACCATTGATTGATGTCGCGCTAAAGCACCAAGATAAACACCCTAAGGATGCCATTCAGCTGCTGGAAGTTGCTCAGCAACTTGCCCCTGATGATCCTTTAGTGGAGCACAAACTAAAACAGTTAAAATAAAAAACCGTGCTTGTTTAATCAAGCACGGTTGGCAAATTTATATGTAAACTGACAACTCAATTTTAGCCTTTCTTTTTCTTGGTAGTTTTCTTTTTGTGCCCGTGCTTGGGCACTATCGTAAAATACATCACCAGTGCAAGCCAGGAGAAAAGGATAATGCCGATTAACCAGCCATTTTTTTCATGACCTTGCGTGCGCTTACTGTTAAGCACAATTACCACAGGTAAAATATAAGCACTCAAAAGTAGAATTAAAAACGCCACTTCATTCATTACTTAGCAAGCCCCTGCCAATCGACTTCGCTGCTTAAAACACGATCAACCGCGATGTAATGTAAAATATCACCACTGTTAACCGGATAATCCAGTGGTGGATTTAAATCCATATTTTGCGCACTCAAGTTGTGAGCAACACCAAGTAAAATAGCATCATGGTCGTGTTTAAAATGATGAAATAATTTACCAAATTCCATTACCGCTAAATCAGCAGGAATAGCTAAACTAAACTGGGTATCACCATGCAAAGTAGATAATAATTCCTCTTGTACACGACTTGAGCCGGGGTCTTGCATTGAACGTACTAGAATTTCGGCTGACTTAGCCGTTGAACATTCCACGTTGTAACAATGTTCTAGTAGCATTTCGACTTTACTCTCATCGTTAAAGTGCGCACTAATATGGCAGTCATCTTTCACTAATTTACTAATGCGCAGGGCGGTGGTAAAAGTTTCGTCGTCGTCTTGCCCGTCAATAATAATTTTATCTGCCAGTTTAATTGCGACCCTTTCCAGCTCGCTTAAATCTGTAAAACTAGTTAAGCGTACAAAATCAACATGGGCATTAGCTAAAAATGGATGCTCCATTGACTCTGTGACCGCAAGCAAAATTCGTCGATCCAAACGCTTTTGGTCAGCGAGAATATAATCAATCATTTTTTTAGTACGAATTTGATGCCAGCCAAAAATAATAATGTGATTGTGAAAATGTGCAAAACTTTTATCACCCGTCATAGCGCGCCTAATTAAATAAGTAACTGTTTGCCCTGTTTTACCTAACAGAACACCAAATAAAGCTAAACCAAATGGAATTTGCAGTATCGCCACAATCCATCTACCCAGATCTGTAGTTGCACTAAAATCACCATATCCTACCGTTGAGGTAGTAACGATATAGTAATAAACAAAGGTGCTAACGGGCCTTAGTGCGGCTTCTCCTGCGAAGATTAACAACAACCAGATCAAGACCATATGTAATAATGTCGCAATAGCGACAGCTTGCCAACTAACCTGATCAATATGATTTCTGACTAGTAAAAATAATCGTTTAAATATAAAAGGCATGCCCACACTTGGTTATTCAGCTATCAATTATCCGATAAGTTACTGTAATGCTGAAATGAAGGCAATGCTTGAAATACCTTTGAGGATCAAGATTATTATCTAGACTGCTTTTTTAAAGTAGAACAGTGTAAGCTATACTTGAATTATTAATTATAAAGTCGAGCGTGTTATGTCAGGTGTATTAGCTTCTGTTGATCAACGAACTCAACTCGTTGGTGAAAATCGCTTAGAGTTATTATTGTTTTATTTGCACAGTCGTCACTTGTTTGCTCTTAATGTCTTTAAAGTTAAAGAAGTAGTGAAACTGCCGCATCTTAGTATCATTCCACATGCCCATCCTAAAATATCAGGCGTGGCCAATATTCGTGGTGAATCAATCCCTGTTATTGATTTACGCCAAGCGATTTGCATGTCTGCGGCTAAGAATACTGAAGATAGTAACTTAGTGATCACTGAATACAATCGTACAGTACAAGGGTTTTTAATTGGTAAGGTTGATCAAATCGTTAATATGACATGGTCAGATATAATGCCACCGCCTTCCTCTATCGGTAAAAATCATTATCTAACTGCGCTCACTAAAATTCAACGTGATGGTCAAGAGCAGTTAGTAGAGATCATTGATGTAGAAAAAGTACTAGCAGAGATTATTGAGTACGAAGTGCAAATCTCTGATGAGGTACTTGACCAAAGTATCGTAAACGAATTTGTTGGCCGAAAAATACTCCATGCAGACGACTCACCTACAGCACGAAAGCAAGTGAGCGATACATTAACGCAGTTGGGTATTGAGATTATCCCAGCGAGTAATGGTCTTGAAGCACTCAATATGCTTAAAGCCTGGGCTGATAAAGGCATGGACGTAGAAAAAGAGTTACTGATGGTGATCACCGATGCAGAAATGCCAGCAATGGATGGTTATCGCTTAACGCACGAGATACGTAACGATAACCGCTTAAAAAATCTGCATGTGGTACTTAACACATCCCTCAGTGGCAGCTTTAACCAAGCCATGGTCGAGAAAGTGGGTTGCAATGCGTTTTTATCTAAATTTCAACCAGATTTACTCGTAGAAGAAGTACAAACACGTTTAAAAGCGGTCCTCGCACCACAGAAATAGCACTGTATCTAAGCGTGGCTAATGCCACGCTAGTGCTTGAATTAACGTTTGTTATAATGACGAAGAAATACGCGATTTAACACCACGACTACAACTCTATTTGCCAATTAAACGCTTTCGTGATTAATTGGCAATATGTAGCAATAATCAAAACACACAATCATTATGCTAAATCATGTTGCCAAACCGTTCACTAAATTAGTGGAACGTTACCTACCCGATCCCTTTATTTTTGTTATTTTACTCACACTACTTACCTTTATAATTGCGTGTGTAGTGACACCTTCAAACCCACAACAAGTGCTGAGCGCGTGGGGCAGTGGTTTTTGGAACTTACTGAGTTTTGCCATGCAGATGCTGTTGGTATTACTCACCGGATATATGCTGGCAAGTACACCGATGATGAGCCGACTGCTCACGCAATTAGCAAAACTTGCCAATACTGCGCCAAAAGCTATTTTATTAGTGACTTTTGTATCATTACTCGCCAGTTGGATTAACTGGGGATTTGGCTTAGTTATTGGCGCTTTATTTGCCAAAGCCATTGCCCGCCACACACTCGTTGATTATCGCTTACTGGTTGCCAGTGCGTATTCTGGCTTTATTGTTTGGCATGGTGGCTTGGCAGGCTCAATTCCTTTAACTATCGCAACGTCAGAGCATTTTGCACAGCAAAGCATTGGTGTGATAAACACCAGCGAAACACTGTTTTCAGGATTTAATATAGCTATAGTTATTGGCTTATTTATCATTATGCCACTGGTTAATCGTTATATGTTACCCAGCGCAAAAGACAGCATTTATGTTGATAAAACGCTATTAGCAGAACCGATACCTAAGCCCTACAATGTTAGTCGCCCTGCCGATAAAATTGAACACAGTAAGTTATTAGGACTAGGCATTGGAGTACTTGGGCTAGTTTATTTAGCTAATTATTTTGTGTTTAGTGGCGGCTCACTTAATTTAAACAGTGTGATTGCACTGTTTTTATTTTCTGCGATTTTACTGCATCAAACGCCGTATAATTTACTTAATAGCCTGCAGCAAGCAGTCCCCAGCGGCGCAGGGATTATTATCCAGTTTCCATTTTATGCAGGGATCATGGCAATCATGGTACAAACGGGTTTGGCGCAGCAGATATCACAAGGATTTATCGCCATCGCCAGTGCACAATCATTGCCATTTTGGAGCTTTTTAAGTGCTGGCTTAGTAAATATATTTGTGCCCTCAGGTGGCGGCCAATGGGCTGTACAAGCGCCTATAGTGATACCCGCAGCACAAGCTCTGGGTGCAGATATGCCGCGCGTCGCGATGGCAGTAGCGTGGGGGGATGCGTGGACTAATCTTATTCAGCCATTCTGGGCTTTACCGGTATTGGCAATTGCCGGCCTAAAAGCCAAAGACATTATGGGCTTTTGTTTAGTGCAGCTAATTATAACCGGCGTGTTTATATCATTGATGTTGAGTTTTTATCCGTAACGCTTGCTGCAAAAATACAGCGTGAGTAACACCTCACGCTATTTAAATTTGTTAACTCGATAGAATTTTCATTGGCAGGCTTAAAATTGCGTTTTCAGAGTCAGCAAAGTGCATCATCACCCCGACGTGTCCTGCAACGACGAGTGCATACATTACCGCTGAAAAACCTTGCCCGTATTTATCTAGTGGCAGTAAATGCGAATAGTGGCGGCCGCGCCATTCAAAGGCGATTTCCAGTGCACCGATAAATAAGAAAAACACTAATAGCATTAAACCAAAGGTGTAGCTTAGCCATAAGCCAAATAACACGCCTAAAATACAAATACTTAAACCAACCCATGAACGCATTGAGAAGCTAATACTTTTTAATACATGCCCGCCATCAAGCGGTAAAATAGGCAGCAAGTTAAATAAATTCAATAATGCGCTGAGTACTGCGACCCCGGCAAATATTTCCATCTCGGTGGCATAATAAAGCACCACACCAAGTACGGAGGTGATCAAACCAAATGCAGGCCCCATTAAAGAAATCACCACATCTTGCCAGCGGGTGGTAATTTTATCGTCGCTTACGGCAAGCCCGCCAACAAATGGGATTAAATAGATACCCTTGGTTTTAATACCAAAATATTGCATTGCTCTGACATGGCCGTACTCGTGGATCACCAAACAAGCAATTAGCATAAGCGCAAACTCAAACGTAAATAACCAAGCATAACCAGCCACTGAGGCGCCCGCTAATACTACCTTGACGACTTTCGCACTTTTAAAAATCTTAAAACCGAGCGCAAATAATCCAAGCAGCCCCTGCTTAGGTTTAGTTTTTTCAATAGGCGGTAATGTCAGTTGTTTTACAAATTCATTATCAATATGTAGCGCTATACTATGCTCAATGACCGTACTGGTGTCTAAACCAATCACTTGATTATTTAGCTTAAATTCAAAATAGTTAACACGTGGATTATCAAATCCGATTGCCTGTTGTTGCTGAAAAATTTTTACAATTTGTTGCCCCGCGAGCACTAAACTAAATTGTTGATCAGCAAGGGTCAGCTGTATTTGCATGATGTCACTTCAAATCTTAAAAATTATATCGTTAGTATACCCATTTTTTTAGCTAGATTATGGAATATATTTGCAACTATAAAGCTGACACCTTCGCTATTCTCGACTACTTTTAATTAACGAGTAAATTTTATTTCAGGGAAGAAAATGACAAAGCTAGCACGCAGCATTTTGGTCGTTGATGATTCAAAAGCTATTTTAGTAGTGATGCAGGCTATCTTAAATGAGCTTGATGTGCCCAATGTAACAACCTGTTTAGATGCGCAAGATGCCCTCAATAAAGTAAAAGCGCATCCATATGCTTTTGATGCCGTATTTACTGATCTGAATATGCCGAACATGGATGGCATGGAGCTTATTCGTCACCTTGGCGAGTTACATTACCCTGGGGCAATTGTCATTATTTCTGAAATGAATTCAAAAATCATTGATTTAGCGGCTGATTTAGCGCGTAAAAACAACGTACATTTAATTGGTAATATCGCCAAACCAGTACAACTCAACCAAGTTTATACACTGCTACAAAAACTAGAGTATTTAGCTTGTCATACTGAAAAGCCCACAGAACCAATTTCTGAAACGCAATTACTGCATGCGATAAGCCATAATGAGATAACGCCGTTTTATCAACCAAAAATAAACCGTACTAATAATAAAGTTGAAAGCGTAGAAGTATTAGCCAGAATTGTGACCGCAGCACAAGGTGCTATATTTTTACCTGAACGGTTTATTTGTGTTGCTGAAGATTTAGATTTAATTAATCTGATCACGTTTCAGTTGTTTGAAAAGGCAACAGGCGATTTCTCAGAAATAAAAACTCGTTTAGGCTACAAACTTAAACTGGCTTTTAATTTGTCCCCCTGCCAGCTAGAAGATTTAAGCTGCCCGGATAAGCTGGCTTTAATTTTACATCTTAATCAACTGACCCCAAGTGAGATTATTTTAGAGATCACAGAACAGCATGCTTTATCCAGTTCTGCACAGCTAGAAACTCTAAACCGTTTACGAATGCGCGGTTTTGGCATTTCTCTTGATGATTTTGGCACCGGCTTTACCAATGTACAGCAATTAAAAACATTGCCTTTTACTGAGGTGAAAATAGATCGTACCTTGATCAGTAATATTGAAAGTGATTTATTTTCTCAAGTCATTGTTAGTAGCTTAGTAAATATAGCCATTCAAGATGACTTAACAATTGTCGCTGAAGGCATTGAGCGCGTTGAAGAGCTTGAATACTTAGATCGTTTTAAAGAGCACATCTTAATGCAGGGCTTTTTGATCAGTCGCCCAAAAGGCAAAACTGAATTTATTCGTTGGGCGCAATCATGGCTACATATGGTTTCATTAAATAGTCATAGCCGACGTTAATTTTTTCGTTTCGCCATGGTATTCTCAGTACTTAACAATTTATTGCTACTTTCCAAGCGCTGACGCCAGCGTTGCTTAGCAACTGCCTGCATATTAGCTGATTGATCATGCTCATCGACTATTTCAAAGCCCATTAACGCTTCGATCATATCTTCGAGTGTCACAATCCCCTGCACATCACCATATTCATCTATCACTAAACAAATATGAGTACGCTCAGCTAGCAAAGTATGCAATAAAGTAGGTACGTATAAAGTCTCTGGCACAGTATAAATAGGTTTTATCAACTTACTGATTTTATAGTTTTCACCCAACCTATGATACGCCAGCATAATATCGTTTTTATGCACAAAACCGATAATATCATCACCATTTTTATCATATACCAACACCCGAGAAAACGACGCTGAACCATGCTCAGCCAAATATTGATTTACGGTTAAATCTTTATGTACTTTAAACAAAACGGTACGCGGGGTAATTAACGCATCTAATTTGGCGTGACGAAAATGCAATAAACTACGGATGATTTCAGACTCTTCCTGATGTAAGGCACCTGATTGCGATCCCATATCAGCCATGGCTTCAATTTCTTGGCGAATATAGTACTCTTCGTTGTAATTACGACCCAACATACCGGTGAGTTTTTCAGCAAGCCACACAAAAGGTTTGAGTGCGATAACTAAATACTGTAATGCTTTGGTCACCATAGGAGCAAGCGTTCGCCAATGCTTTGCGCCCAGAGTTTTTGGAATGATTTCCGACAACACTAATACTAACAAAGTCATTATCGCCGAAGCAATTCCCACCGCCGCATCAGAAAAAACTACGGCAGCTTGTGCCCCTACACCGGCAGCTCCAGCAGTATGGGCAACCGTATTTAAGGTTAAAATAGCAGCTAAAGGCTGATCAACATTGGTTTTCAAGTGCTCGAAACGCTTGGCTAGTTTAGGCTTTTTTTTACGTAATACTGCAACATAGCTAGGCGTTATACTCAATAATACGGCTTCCATAATCGAACATAAAAAAGAAATCGTAATCGCCGCTACCATGTAAACGATTAATAATGTCACTGTTACCTCTACGCTACTCAATTGCTCAACACCTTACCAAGTGTCAGCCCTAACCTCAAACCTTATACTGCTGAGCAATGGAATCCATCGCAGAGCACTTTTTGACATCACAACCACATGCTATATTAAATTAAATTCCCTACATCAGGCTCAATAATGAATTTTAGTTCACTATGGCGCGGAAAAACACCTCGCCTAACAACCACACTCGCGGTGTTAACTTTAAGCACGTTAAGTAGCGCTCTAGTGGCTGCACCATTAGATAAAGCAGATATTAAGTTTATTGGCCCAATTGCAGCCGACATGCAGCTAAAGCCATACCAAACTGAGCATCAAGATGCGATTATTAACGCCCTATTACCTAGCATTCAACAACCAACAACAAGCATTACGGTATTTGGCGAAAAATTAAAATGGCAAACCTTAGATAAAGTAAATGCATTAACCCTCGGCGGTCTACAAGCATTAAAGTTTACCACTCATGCTGAGCGCTTTAGCCAAGGCACATTGACACTTAAAGGTATCGAAAAAGCGCAGTTGTTTATCAATGGTGAAAAACAAACAGCCACAAAAGAAAGCTATGAACTGGCATTACCGCAAGGCGATCACCAAATAGTGATTATTGCTGAACAAGTTGCTAATTGGCACGATGTTGACGTTGATTTCGAGCCTAAAGCAGCAATTGATCGATTAACTTTTAGCAATAAAGAGCAACATGGTTTATCTGCCAAGCAACTGTTTGATGCCACAACGGTCAGTTCACTATCTTTAGCACCTGATGCCAAACACTATTTAGTGGCAAAACGCCATTATCAAGATAGCACGGGTAATCAAGCAAATGTGATCACTGAGCTAAAAAATGATGATAATCAAATAGTTTACCGTTTTGAGTCGGGTCAACCGAGTAACATTATTTGGAGCCCCGATAACAATTATTTAGTCTATCTATTAGATGGAAAATTAAAGCAATTAAACCGCAAAACCCTTAATCTTAAAGTGATTGCCAACAACCTAGAGGGCGCGGGTGACTTTGCTTATTACGATAACAACAGCTTAATCTTCAGCTGGTCCAAATCACCAGCAGCTGATAACAGCCTAACTAAACACTACCAAGGTTTACAAGATCGCTGGTCATATGCCCGCACAACCTCACAAGCTTACTTATTAGATATAAGTACAGGCCTGAGTAAAGCATTGAGCCAAGGACCACTTAGTCACAGTATTGAAGATTTTAATAGCAAACGTGGTACGGTATTACTGAGTCGTGGTGTGCAAGTAATGCAAGCGTCGACTCACCCCACCACAGAGTTAGTGGAACTGAATATTGCCAATGCGAGCAACACAGTTATTGGTCAGTTTACTACGTTTAATCAAGCTAAATACACAGGTGATGACATTTATGTCACTGCGGGTCCTGATTTTAAAGATGGTTTAGGCAGAAACCTACCTGAGAATATGCTTGCCAACAACTATGATGGACAGCTTTACCTATTAACTGATCATGGTAAAAATGCAGCACCATTAAGTCGTGAATTTGATCCTGCCATTGGTCAACTTGAAGTACTCGCTAATGGCGATGCCCTCGTTAAAGTCACTGAGCAAGATACGATTGCTTTATACCTGTACGATAAAAGCAAACAACGCTTTAGCAAACTCAAAACAGGTTTTGATGTAGTTGAACAATTCAGTTATTCAAACAACCGCAGCCCAGCTATTTTAGTTAGCGGCTCTAATGCATCATCTCCACAGCAATTAAAACAGTTAAGTATTAATAAAAACACCGCAACCACATTGTGGGATTCTAAACCACAAGCGTATGCAAATACCGATATAGCCAGCTTAGATGAATTTAACTTCATCAATACCGCAGGTGTTGAAATTAAAGGTCGTGTTTACTTTCCAAGCAATCTTGATAAGAACAAACACTACCCAGCATTAGTATATTACTATGGCGGTACATCACCGGTTACTCGTGGTTTTACTGGGCGTTATCCTTTCAATTTATGGGCAGAGCATGGCTATGTGGTTTATGTAGTGCAACCGACCGGTGCAACTGGATTTGGCCAACAGTTCTCTGCTAAGCATGTGAATGCGTGGGGTCAATATACTGCTGACGATATTATGCAAGGTACCCAAGCACTATTAAAACAGTATCCATTTATTGATAAAAATCGTTTAGGTAATTTAGGCGCATCATACGGTGGCTTTATGACTATGTTACTGACCACTAAAACAGACATGTTTAGTGCCTCAATCGCACACGCGGGGATTTCTAATATTACCTCGTATTGGGGTCACGGTTGGTGGGGCTATTTATATTCTGGCGAAGCCTCTAAAAACAGCTATCCTTGGAATAATAGTGAACTATACAGCCAACATAGCCCGGTTTTCCATGCAGACAAAGTAACCACACCGCTACTGCTATTACATGGTGATGCTGATACCAATGTACCTGTAGGCGAAAGTCACACTATGTATACTGCGCTGAAACTACTAGGCAAAGATGTTGACCTTATTGAATATAAAGGGGCGGACCATCAAATTTTTGCTCGCGATCAACGCTTTGATTGGTGGAATACTATGCTTGCCTACTTCGATAAGCATTTAAAAGAGCAACCACAGTGGTGGCAGTACTTATACCCTGAAAAGTAGCTTTTATTCTGTTCAACAGGTAAACCTAGTATGTTTACCTGTTGATAATAATTAAATAATCACCTAAATAGTGCATAAATACTAAAAATCGCCCTTCTCACCTTTTACGAATGAGTGATAACATAGAGGCATCATTAAAGGTAATTAAGATACTATGACTATTCATGTTTTATTGGTTGAAGATGACGAACTATTAGTTAAACGCATAATCAATCATTTTGCAGAGACTGAATTTTGCATTGAGAATGATGCAACTGGCGCTGATGCCTTAGCTATAGTGCAATCTCGCGCTAATAATTATGATGCCATATCATTAGCAATTATTGACATAGTATTACCTAAACGTGATGGCTTACATTTAGCAAAAGAACTCAACACCCTCACAGACATTGGTGTGATCATGCTTTCAAGCCGAGATTCTCAAGCCGATCGTATTGCCGGACTTGCTCAAGGCGCTGATGACTATATTTGTAAACCTGTTGATTTATTAGAGCTTGAACTGCGTATAAGAGCACTTTATAAGCGCTTAAAAAGCAATAATAACAGTAGCGATGAAAGCGAAGAATTTATTGAATATGCTGACTTCAAACTGCATCCAGACAACCGCACTTTAATCACTGCTAATGGCATTGAATCTAGGCTCACTGAAGCGGAACATAAAGTGTTAATTTGTTTGATCTCAAACGCAGGAAAAGCCACGTCTCGTGAAAAAATATCAGAAGAAATTGGCCAGCCAGATTGGAGTCCAAATGACAGAACTGTTGATGTTTTAATTGGTCGCTTACGTAAAAAACTGAGCGATGAAAAAGACCAAAAACGCATCGTTACGGTACGCGGTAAAGGCTACATGCTGTCAATTTAATGCAATCTAACCACTAATACTGGGTTAATTGTGATAACAAACGTTCAAATGCACGATAATTGAGTGCCTCTTTTAGTTCATCTAAACTAATATTATCTTGCCCTTTTAGATCACTAATTGTTCGCGCTACTTTGATCACTCGATGATAAGAGCGTGGCGATAATGATAGCTTTTCACTGGCTTTAGCTAAAAACTGTAACTCCGGCGCTGCAAGCGCACAATGCACACTCATTTCTTTATTATTAAGTCGCGCATTGACTTTACCTTGGCGACGCAATTGCAGATTATATGCCGCCTCGACCCGCGTGCGCACAGTCGCACTACTTTGTTCTTCTTGAGTGCTTTGCAATTGCGCACTGCTTAAACGTGGTAGCTCTATTTGTAAATCAATACGGTCAATAAATGGTCCTGATACCCGCGATAAATAACGCATAACTTGATCCGGAGTTGCGCGCTTATCATTATGACAACCCGTAGGACTTGGATTAAGAGCCGCAATTAATTGAAACTGTGCAGGAAACTCCATTTGCCTTGCCGCTCTTGAAATCGTTACAGTGCCTGTCTCCATTGGCTCGCGTAATGAGTCAAGCACCTTACGTTCAAACTCAGGTAGTTCGTCAAGAAATAATACGCCATTATGTGCCAGTGAAATCTCCCCTGGTTTTGGGTTTGAAGAGCCTCCGACTAGCGCCACAGCGGAGCATGTGTGATGAGGATTACGAAATGGTCGCTTGCGCCAGTTAGTTAGATCGACACTTTGACCAATAATTGAATACAACGCTGCGGTGGAAAGTGCCTCATCATCGGACATGCCCGGCATAATAGTCGGCATACGTTGCGCGAGCATTGACTTCCCCGTACCAGGTGGCCCCAAAAAAAGTAAATTATGGCCACCCGCCGCAGCGATTTCTAACACTCTTTTCGCGCCCGGCTGGCCTTTTACATCACTTAAATCAATTAAGAATTCAACACCGCTATGTTGCTGTTCTGGGTAGCTAATATTAAGAGGTAAAGGCTGCTGATTGAGTAAATCACTCCATACTTCTTGGATAGAAGAGACCGCTTTGCGCTCAACGCCATTTACTAAACTCGCTAAACTGTCATTTACTAAAGGTAAAAAACAACAACGCCCTTGTGCTTTAGCTGCTAAAACTGATGGGAGTATTGCATTCACGCCACGCACTTCGCCATTCAGTGCCAGCTCACCATAAAATTCATAGCGTTCAATATCAGTGCAAACAATTTGCTCTGAAGCGATGAGAATACCAACCGCAATCGCTAAATCAAAACGCCCCCCCTCTTTGGGTAAATCAGCAGGTGCTAAATTGACTGTAATGCGTTGGTCTGGAAAACCAAATTTAGAGTTTTCTAATGCGCTGCGTACACGATCTTTGGCTTCTTTTACTGAGGCTTCGGGCAAACCTACAATATGAAATGCTGGTAAACCATTACCTAGATGCACCTCAACGATCACTTCAGGTGCTTGAATACCCACTTGGGCACGAGAATAAATTCGAGCTAATGACATCCTTTGTCCCTGTAACGTTCTGTTCTTTACAGTCTAGTCAGGATATTTAAAAATATGTAGTGTTAGTTGCCATTTCATTGCTGCAAGGCGTAACAGCAAGGTGGTTAACATCGCTAACACCATCGCTATCTCTGTCTCAATGTTCAATACAATTGCTTGGGTATAAACAATACCACCAGCAATACAAGTAATTGCATATAGCTCACCTTTTAATAGCATAGGAATATTGCCTGCCAACACATCTCGCGTTACTCCGCCAAAGCAACCGGTGATCACTCCCATAATAATTGCGGTTGTAGCTGGCATCCCCGCGAGCAATGCTTTTTGCGCCCCCATTACAGCAAAGAACGCTAAACCAAACGCATCTGCAACTTGTAAATGATATAAAGGAATTGATTTTTGCTTATTGATCAATCGCGTGGTAACAAAGACAGACGCAAATATCGCGATAAAATAACTTTGGTCGTGTAACCAAAATACCGGAACATCTAAAATCAAATCTCGAATTGTGCCACCACCTATCGCGGTGACCGTCGCCAGTACCACGACTCCAAAGCCATCCATTTTTTTATCATAGGCAATTAAAGTGCCTGACATGGCAAATACGGCGATGCCAATTAAATCAAACCAATGATAAAGTTCAGTCATATATCCAAGCCATCCCAAGATGCGAATCGAAGTTAAAATAAACAGTGCTTAACGACGCCGTTTTAGCACAATAAATCCAAAGTTATAAGTGAACTTTAGATTTATTGCTATTTCTATTAATTCAGTAACTGCTGCGCTGTTTGCAACTGCTTATAACGTACGACCAATGTAATGCCACGCAGTAGCATAAAGCAGGTCATTGCTAACCAAAGCGCATGATTTTGCCAAGCATTAAACACCCAAAACACGCCAAAGAATCCAACTAATGCTGAAATTAGCATGGTATTTCGCATATCTTGAGCTCTGGTTAGGCCAACAAAAATACCATCAAACAAAAAGCAACTCATTGCCGCTAATGGCATAAAAATCAACCATGGTAAGTATTCATTAGCGGCTTTGATCACTTCAGGAATATCTGTTAATAAGGTAATAATTTGCGAACCAAACAATGCAAAAAACACGCTATAACAAAAAGCAAATAGCATTCCCCAAAATACGCTTATTTTTACCCATAAGTTTATACGCCGTACGCTATGTTGACCTTTTGCTTGGCCAACTTTTGCTTCACTTGCATAGGCAATACCATCAAGAGCAAAGCTCACAAGCATTAAAAAGTTCAGTAATACAGCATTTACCGCAAGCGTTACCTCGCCAATGCGTGCACCATAGAAGGTCATAAAGCTAAAACACAGTTGTAAAATTAAGGAGCGAATAAAAATATCACGGTTAAGACTTAATAACGCCCACATTTTATCTCGGCTAAACCACCCACCTAAAAATAGCGGCACAGTCATTTTTTTCGCTAACCTAAAAACCAAGAATAATGCAAATAATAGCGCGGTATAATCGGCAATCAACGATGCCCAAGCAGCTCCGGCGACTTGCCAATCTAAGTACACAACAAAATAAATATCTAAAACAATGTTGGTGATATTAGTAACTAGTAATAAATAAAAAGGCCCTTTACCGTAATGAATCCCTAACATCCAAGCTAATAATACCAAGTTACATAATGCCGCTGGTGCACTAAAAATACGAATTTCAAAATAACTATAAGCTTGTGCGAGCACCTGCGCACTGGAACCAGAAAGGTAAGCTATGGCATTTTTAATAAGTGGCGATAAAGCAATTAAAGAAAATGCCACGATAAGCGCTAATACTAAACTGCGCTTTAATAATCCGGCTAATTGAGGATAATCTTTCTTGCCATAAGCTTGCGCAACCAGCCCTGTGGTACTCATGCGTAAAAAGCCCGCCAACCAAAATAGCAATGAAATTACCGTGGCGCCCAAGGCAATTCCGGCAAGAAAATGAGCACTACCAAGATGCCCTATTACTGCAGTATCAACTATTCCTAACAGTGGCACGGTTATATTTGATAATATCATTGGACCAGCTAACAACAGCAAGCTTTTATGGTGTGCTTTATGACGATTAAGAAATTTTTTCACAGTCTGCTATCGATCCTCTTTTGTCTATCTTTATCTGCTCACAGCGCAGTTATTTTACAGTATCACCATGTCAGTGAGACCCTGCCAGCAGTCACCAGTGTCAGTGCAGAAACCTTCACTGAGCATTTAAACTATCTAAAACAGCATGACTTTAACGTAGTGCCACTGAATGAATTACTATCTGCTTTACAACAAGGCCAAAGTTTACCAGATAAAACCGTCGCTATTACCTTTGATGATGGTTACAACAATAATTATGAACAAGCAGCGCCGATATTAGAAAAGTTTGCTTACCCCTATACGATTTTCGTTAATCCAAAATTGATTGATGAAGGTAAAGGCTATGTAATGGGCTGGAATAAACTCAGAGAACTTGCCAAAAAAGGTGCTCTGATCAGCAATCACAGCGCACAACATGATTACCTACATCGTAAATTAGCCGATGAAACACCCCAACAATGGCAGGCGCGTATTAAGCAAGATATTTTGTCATCACAACAACGGATCAAAGAAGAAATTGGCCATGACTATAAATACTTAGCATATCCATATGGCGAGTTTAATAACCAATTACAAAGTTTAGTGAAAGAGTTGGGCTTTATTGGTATTGGCCAACACTCTGGTGCCATCAACAAAGATTCTGATTTTAGCCGTTTACCACGCTTTCCGGCTTCTGGGTTTTATAGCAAGCTTGATACGCTAGTGACCAAACTAAACTCTCGCGCATTTTCAATCCAAGAGCTTACTTATATTGATAGCGTGACCAGCCAAAATCCACCTCAGATCAGCATTAAATTTAATATGGGAGACTTTCATAAAAGTCAGCTAGCTTGTTATGTATCGGGCATCGGTCAGGCAAAACTAGACTGGTCAGCAGCTGATACTGTGACCATAAATTCACCGAAAAATTTAGCTCAAGGGCGATCACGATTTAACTGCACAGCGCCATCAATTGCTCATAAGAATAGCTATTATTGGTTTTCACAACCGTGGGTAATTGTGCAGTAAAAATATAATCCCTTGATAATTATCAACCTGAGCCCGGGATAATCAGCTCAAGTTTATAAGGTGACTACTTTTTCATTGCTTGGTTTAGTAGATGCTGCGTCACTTTATCAAGCGAGACCACCGCTAAAGCTGCTCCGATCTCTACAGCGGCTTTAGGCATGCCCCATACCACTGACGATAGTTCATCTTGCGCTACGGTATAAGCACCATGCTGTTTTAGCGCCAGTAAACCTTGCGCACCATCGCTCCCCATACCCGTTAATAAAGCTGCGATGGTATTTTTAGGGCAAACTTTAACCAGCGAGTTAAACAATACATCAACCGCAGGACGATGACGGTTAACCGGCTCGCTCTCATCAAGCTGACAATATAAGCTGCCTCCTTGCTGTATAACGCTTAAGTGTTGACCACCCGGGGCGATAAACGCCCAGCCAGCTTTTAACTTATCGCCTTGCTGCGCCTCTTTGACATTAATAGTACATGTCCTATCCATGCGCAAAGCAAATGAACTACTAAACACAGGTGGAATATGCTGCGTGATAACGATCGGAGGGCAGTTTTCTGGCATTCTTATTAGCACCTCTTTAATCGCCTCTGTTCCTCCTGTTGAAGCTCCAATCGCCAAAACCTTATTGATACTAAACTGTGCATTACTTAGCGTTTCGATAGGTTGTACTTGGCTTAATTTAAAAGGCCGTACTCGTGCCGCCGCTGCCGTACGGACCTTTTGTTGCACTAATTTAGCATACTGGCTTAATTGCTCAGATACATTGACTGTCGGCTTAGCTATAAAATCAACTGCTCCTAATTCCAGCGCCTCCAAAGTTATCGGTGAACCTTTTTGGGTGAGCGTTGATATCATTACCACAGGCATAGGCCGTAGACGCATTAGGTTTTTCAAAAAACTAATGCCATCCATTTTCGGCATTTCAATATCTAAAGTCAGCACATCGGGATTAAGCTGTTTAATCATTTCTCGTGCTTGATAAGGGTCTTCTGCACACCCTACGACCTGAATATCATCAGCCTGGTGTAGTACCTCCGTCAATACTCGTCGAATCAATGGCGAGTCATCAATCACTAACACCTTGACCATTTTTTACCCCTTAAAATAACTCAATATCGGTTTTAGAATCTTGTTCTTCAATATCGTGTAAATAACGGACTTCGCGTTTTTCAATCACATCAGTGTGCATGTCGCGCAATTTTTTAACCTGTGCTTTGCCTGTTTGAGGGTTAAAATTGACCTTACGCGGCCAAGGCCCCCCCACATCATGAGACACTAATTCTAGCCCTTCTTCTTGCACATAAGAATAAGCAAAGCGAATATTACCAAGGCCAATATCTGTCATCGAGCGAATAATTTTACCGCCGCCAAACAGTTTTATTTTTAGATTTTGCCTAGAGGCGCCATTTTTAAGTACTTCATTAATTAAAAACTCCATCGCCCAGTTACCATAACGACAATTTAAGTTATGCGCACTAGTTGGCTCTGCGCCTTTTTCAATCGGTAACATAAAGTGATTCATGCCACCCACACCAAGCTTGTCATCATAAATGCAAGCTGCAATACATGAACCTAGCACAGTGGAAATCATCTCATCGTTTTTTGACACGTAAAATTCACCGGGCAATACTTTAGCAATAACTTGCCGCTGACCTGAGTCCCAAAACCGCTTAATATGCTCAAAGCCATGTAATACTGGCTTAAAATGACTATCCATAAATCACCTTCTGATACATAGTTTTACCTAAGTTTTTAAACTCACTATGCTCCTTTCCCATGGTTTCAGAATGACCTAATAATAGGTATCCATGATCAGCTAAAATATGACAATAACGGTGGAATAGCTGATCTTTTGTTTCTTTATCAAAATAAATCACCACATTACGACAAAAGATCACATCAAAAGGCCCTTTCATTGGCCAGTCTTGTAATAAATTCAACCGCTTAAAATGAATTTTTTGCTGTAATTCAGGTTTAACTTTGAATAACTCACCATCTTTAGTTTTTAAAAACCAGCGCTGTAATTGATGTTGTTCAAGTCCATTCACATTAGCCGCAGTGTAGGTACCTGATTGTGCTTTAGCTAATACGTTTGAATCCAAATCAGTGGCTAAAATTTTCACATCCCAATCGGCTGGAAATAACCCATGTAAGGTCATAGCTAAAGAATAGGGTTCTTCCCCAGTTGAACAACCTGCAGACCATATCCGAACTCGCCGAGTACTTTTATTTGTCACTAATAACTTTGGTATTACATGGGATTGCAAATAATCAAAATGATGTGATTCACGAAAAAAAGAAGTCAGATTAGTTGTTATTGCATTGATAAAATCACTAAATTCTTGCTCTTTATGTGCCTCTAAATAAGCTAAATACTGTTTAAAATTTGTCAGCTGCAATGTTCTGAGCCGACGAGCAAGACGTGAATAGACCATTTCTCGTTTATGATCACCTAATACAATGCCACACGCGTCATAAACTATTGCAGCTATTTGCTTGAAATCATGGTCGGTTAGTAAAAACTCTTTCATTACAATTACTCGCAATAGGCGTGACTGAGCTGCGATTGAATATTAACAAAATTGCTAAAAGTTAAGACTCTGGATTTTTCAAAGTACAGAGGCTTAACTAGTAATCCGATTGCAAAAAACGTTAAAATTCCTCCCATTCATCAGCTGAATTAGCAAAGTTATTACCTCGCGCTTTACTACGGATATTATTACTACGTGGTGGCGCGGTAGTAGGAGTTACTGATGCAGTATTAATTACAGCGTCTTGCTGACTTATAGTAAAAAAGTTCAGTAACCGGGTCATATCATTCGCTTGCTCTGACATTGACTCGCTGGCCGCGGATGCTTGCTCAACTAAGGCCGCATTTTGCTGGGTCATTTCATCCATTTGCGAAATAGCTTTGTTGACTTGCTCAATACCTGAACTTTGCTCTTCGGATGCTGCTGCAATATCAGATATCATTTCAGTTACTTTTTGTACTGCAATAACAATTTCTTTTAAAGTGGCTCCTGATTCATTAACTAATAAAGTGCCATCTTCAACTTTACCAACGCTATCTCTGATCAACTCTTTAATTTCTTTTGCAGCCCCCGCGGAACGCTGCGCTAGATTACGCACTTCGCCGGCAACGACAGCAAAGCCACGCCCTTGTTCACCAGCTCTAGCAGCTTCAACAGCGGCATTAAGAGCTAATAAATTAGTTTGAAAGGCAATCTCGTCAATCACGCTAATAATATCGGCAATTTTTTTACTCGACTCATTAATTGCCGACATGCTGATCACCGCGCGATTAACAACTTCGCCCCCTTGCTGCGCTTTGTCGCGCGTTTCTTCTGCTAATTCATTAACCACTTTTGCATTATCAGCATTTTGACGTACTGTACTGGTCATTTCCTCCATGCTAGATGCTGTTTCTTCAAGCGATGAGGCCTGCTCTTCTGTACGCTGGCTTAGATCAGCGTTGCCTTGAGATATTTCCTCTGCCCCACTTGCCACTAAGGTTGCCGAGGTATTAATACGATTAATGACTTCCGTTAATTTATCAGCCGTGGTATTGGCATCACGCTTGAGTTTTTCAAACGACCCCTGATACTCTTGCTCTATCCGTTTTGATAAATCACCATTGGCCATCGCATCAAGCATATTAGCAGTACCGGTGACAGCATCATCAACAATACCAATTAAACCATTTAGACCTTTAGCTAAACGTAAAAAGAAACCGCCCTTACCTTGCTCTGTAACACGAGCGTCTAGATTACCTTTGCGTGCAGAGCTGACTAAGTCAGCAATTTCTTTTTCTATTGCGACTTCGGCTGTTCGATCTTCCCACTCCACCACAGTGCCGATTCGTTCATTTTCTGAGTTAAAAATAGGGTTAGCAACTAAACCAAAAGTGCGCCCGCCAACCAGTATCTCTGCACTGTAAGTATCGGTTAGCTTGCTTAACAGATTGCGTTGATGCGCTGGATTTTTATGAAATACATCAATGTTTTGCCCTAATAACTGGCTACTATCAAAATTAGGTAAATCGCGACGTAAATCTTGCTCAGCGTTGCGCATCATATTTTGCACTGCTTCATTCATATAAATAATATCGTTTTTAGTATTTGCAATCATGGTATTTGTTGCAACTCGATCCAGGGCTTGACGCACCCTAAGATTTTCTTCAGCAGCACGTTTTTCAGCAGTCGCTTTTTTAATACTTTCGGTTAAATCTTGCCACTCAATTATAGTTCCTAATCGTTTACCTTCTTTATTAAACCAAGGGGTCGCAATAATATTAAAAATTAACGATGCAATTTCTAGTTTTGATTCAATAGAGTCGGTCAAGTTTGTATACAACTGAGCCTGCTGTGCTGTATTTTCAAAAAATGCCGTAATACTTGAGCCCACTATACTATTGACGGAAAAATCACCTAGTACACTCTGCAGCTCACCTTGTCTGGCTTGGAGCATTTGTTTTAGTTGATTATTAGCAAACACTATCTGTAAATCATTGTCTGCCATCATCACACTCGCCTGGCAGATCGTTAATGCGCTCGATAGATCAGCATCCCTTTTTGATTCTTTTTCTAATTCTTTTTGAGCTGTGATGTCTGTCGCATATTTAACCACCTTATAAGGTTTGCCACTGAGATCAAATATTGGATTATAAGATGCTTGGATCCATACTTCACTGCCATCTTTAGCAATACGTAAATACTCACCGGAGTCAAATTCACCACGGCCTAATTTTTGCCAAAACAGTTGGTATTGCTCACTTTTAGCAACCTCAGGCTCAATAAATATACGATGATGCCGTCCGACTATTTCCTCTAACTGATAACCAAATGTCTGCAAAAAGTTGTCATTCGCGGTCAACACGCTGCCATCTAAATCAAACTCAATCACCGCTTGAGATTTACTAATAGCAGCAATTTGCCCCGCAGCTTCAACAGCGACCATCTTTTGCGCCGAAATATCACTGGCAAATTTCACAACTTTTATAACATTTCCATGCTCATCCTTAACGGGGTTATAAGTTGCTTGGATCCACACTTCTTTGCCACTTTTACTGATCCGCTTAAACTCATCAGCAATAAACTCTCCGCCTTTCAAGCTTTGCCAAAAGCTTTTATATTCACTGCTCTGAGCTTCTTTTTTAGATACAAATATTGAATGATGCTGGCCCTGAATTTCTTCTAAGGGGTAACCCATTACATCTAAAAAGTTATTATTCGCCGTAATAATTATGCCGCTAGGCTCAAACTCAATCACCGCAAGTGACTTATTTAATGCCGTAACGATTAAATCATTATTTGATTTTTTAGAATTACTAAACCACCCCATGCCCATCACCTTCTTGTTGATCACCATTTGCTATATTTAGTATTTGGCTAAATATCCATTGTTTTTTGCAGGTCCAATAACGCGACCATCTTCTCACCGACATTCACTAACCCTGCGATAAATTCAGCATTCTCTGAGCCGCTAAAGTTAGGCACCGTCTTCGCATCTTGCTCTACAATACTGTAAACATCAGATACGGCATCGACTACCATTCCCATAATCTTGCTATTTTGCTCAAAAATTACTTTCACTACGATCACCACTGTTAACGGTCCATAGTCAATCGTCGCTAAGCCAAACCGTAATCTAAGATCTAAAATAGGTACTATGGTGCCACGTAGATTAATCACCCCTTTTACATAATCTGGGGCATTCGGGATCTCGGTGATCTCCTCCCAACTACGAATTTCTTGAACAGTTAAAATATCAACACCGTATTCTTCATCAGCCATAATAAAGGTTAAAAACTGCTTAACTCCTTGGCCCTGTTCAAGCATTATTTTGTTATTTAATTCGCTGTGCGCAGAGATCATGAAGCCTCCAAGTTAGCTTGCGATTCAATAATCAATTCTTGGCTACCGGGTTTTCTTAATCCTGATAATTTAATTAAGCCGCTGATATCGACAATCAACGAAACCCGACCATCCCCTAATATAGTGGCACCTGACACGCCATCTACTTTTTGGTAATTAGCTTCTAAACTTTTAATCACTACTTGTTGCTGTGACAATAAATCATCAACTAACAAACCAATTTTTTGATTATCGCTTTCAACTACCACTAACAAGGTTTTATCAAGCGCTTCTATCGCACCTTGATGATTGAAAATACTGTATAAACGCAAGATAGGAATGTATTCATCACGCAGTCTAAGTACGTCTAAGTCTTTACCCACTCGACTGACTTTATTGATATCAATTTGTAATGATTCAACAATAGATATTAATGGAATAATATAGGTGTGCTTTGCAACCCTCACTAACTGACCATCTAAAATAGCCAGAGTAAGTGGCAAGCGAATAGTAAAGGTAGACCCAACACCTGCAGCAGATGACACTTCAACCGAGCCATTAAGTGATTGGATATTACGCCTGACCACATCCATACCAACACCACGTCCGGATATGTCACTTACCTCATCTGCGGTTGAAAAACCGGGCATAAAAATGAGCTCATTAATTTCATCATCATCTAACTCATCAGCTTCGCTTACGAGCCCATTAGCAACCGCTTTTTGTTTAATCTTTACAGTATTAAGGCCTTGTCCGTCATCCATGATCTCTATAACAATATTGCCACCTTGGTGAAATGCATTAAGTGTGACTGTACCGACTGGGTCTTTACCTGCAGCAAGGCGCTGTTCAACCGTTTCTAGCCCATGATCCAGCGAATTTCGTACTAAGTGCACCATAGGATCTGATATTTTTTCCATTACGGTTTTATCAAGCTCGGTCTGTTCACCTAACAGTTTTAGCTCAACTTGCTTATTCAGTTTTTGCGAAATATCTCGCACCAAACGCGGAAAACGACTAAATACAAAGCTGATTGGCAGCATTCGGATACGCATTACATTTTCTTGTAAATCACGAGTGTTATGGGCCAATTGCGCTAAGCCTTCCTGCAAAGAGGCGATAGTCGCTTCGGTGATCTCTTGTTGACCAATTTGGCTCAACATGGCTTGAGTGATAACCAGCTCTCCAACCATATTGATCAATGAATCAACTTTATCTATGCCTACTCTGATTGAAGTAGATTCTGCAGCTGGAGTGCTTGCTTTGACCGCAGTGCCTTTTTTTATTGGTTTAACCGCAGCAACATTGACAACTGCAGGGGCTGAAGTTGAATTAGAGTTTTCCTCAATTACATCAGGTGTTGTAATTTGCGCATCATCATCAGCAAATAACCCTCCACACAACGCGATGGTAATATCAGCATCATCTTCAACCCACTCAAATATTTCTCGAATCGCACTCTCATCTTTTGCTGTGTTTAAAAAGAATCGCCAAGATAAAAAACAATCGTCGGGACTTAAATCAGCAATGTCAGGGATCTCATTATTGAAAGCTTGAGTCTCTAAATCGCCCAATTCAGCCAACTCACTGATCATATAAAGTGGCTCATTGCCTGTTTTAAATAAATGATGATGTGGTTTAAAATCAATCTGATAGGTGTTTAGCGCAAGTTGAGCGGGGCTAGCAGTGACTTCCAGTTTATTTTGTTCGGCTTGGTTTACTCCTAAAATCTGTTCAAACTTAATTCTCAGTGCAATTGCTTCTTCTAAATTAGGTTCTTGCTCTGCTTGTAAGCCACGAAGTAACTCCCGCAAGCAATCAACAGATTTAAGTAATAGGTTAACATGCTCTGCGGTAAGCTCTCGTTTCCCCTCACGAATTTGATCTAATAGGGTTTCTAGCACATGAGTAAAGTCAGACACAGAGTTAAAACCAAATGTACCACTGCCGCCTTTGATAGAATGCGCAGCACGAAAAATGGTATTGATTGTTTCTAAATCTTCTTCGCCAGGTACTAAGTTTAATAACTCAGCTTCCATCGCATCTAAGCCTTCAAAACTTTCCTCAAAGAAGACTTCAAAAAATTGACTTAAATCTATACTCATACCCCGTCCCCTAGATTAGCGAATTACTTTTTTTAAAACCGCTAATAACTGTTCAGGATTAAAAGGTTTAACTATCCAGCCTGTTGCACCAGCAGCTTTCCCTTCTACTTTTTTGTCCATACCTGATTCTGTTGTTAGCATTAGCAATGGCGTAAATTTATAGTTTGGTAAGGTGCGTAACTCCCTGATCAAAGTAATACCATCCATCACTGGCATGTTTACATCTGAAATAACAGCATCAAAACCTTGTTGTTTTGCGATGCTAAGTGCTTCACTTCCGTCCTTTGCCTCAGTGACATCAAAACCCGCCTTTTTCAGTGTAAAACTCACCATTTGACGCATTGATGCCGAATCATCCACGGCTAAAATTCTTTTCATATGAACCCCTTAATCTACATTTTCAAGTATCAGATATTCACTTAGGCCTAAGCGACTAATGGCATTTTTTAAAGGCTCACTTTGCCCAACCCAAATAATTTTGTGATGGACGCACAGCAAGTGCTTTTGCAGAGCACACAATAGTTGAATAGAGGCAGTATCTACGCGTACAACTTCACTAATGTCTAAACAAACATCATCATTGCGGTGTAATTCTTGTAATAAATCTTGGTGTAAGTTTTCAACTTGGGTGATTGCTAGTTCAGCGGGAAGCTTCATCATATTGTTCGCACTTTCCATGTTTAACCAATTCATAACAAAAGCTTAGACTGAGTTAGTAAAAATGCCATAAATGCGTTGAAAAAAGAGTGAAATTATTTGCTGGGGATAAAAGAAAAACAAAAAAGGAGCTCATCGCTCCTCGAAAAGAATTAAAGTATACTTATGCTATTAATAATGATCCGCAATCTGTTTAAACTCAGTTATTAATAATTTAGCATTAATTAACGGCACACTGCCTTGTTTAAATTCAGGTTTAAATATGGCTCTTACCGCTCCTTGAGGGTCAACCATCGCAATTGAAGCACTATGGTCAACGGCATATTCTTGCTCATCACTATTGCTAATTGCGTAAATTAAACCTAGCTCTCTAACTAGTGGGAATAAATCTTTATGCTCCCCTGAGACCGCTAAAAAATCAGGATTAAAATAATCAATGTAGGCTTTACGTTTAGCGACTGTATCGCGTTTTGGATCGACCGCTAAAAACCAAATTTGTAATGGGTATTCATCTTTCAACGCTTTATAAACACCATTGAGTTTAGCTAATGTCAGAGGGCAAATATCTGGGCAACTGGTATAACCTAAAAACACTAAATTCCATTGACCTTGCAATGTTTGCTTAGTTACTGGCTGAGCATTTTGATCTTGTAAAGTAAAATCACTCAAAGGTTTGGCTTGTTCATATACCAAAGCTTCAACGTCAGGCATAGCGCTGTCACTACAAGCTGTTAACAGCAATAAACTTAACGCCAACCACACTCTCCCCCCACGCTTAACTGCTAAGCTATTCATATAACGAACCATTTATCTATAAATAAGGCGACAAAGAGTATCATTAAATGAATAATTGAAAAACGGAATAAATCCATTGCTTTATCGTCATTCCCCGCTATTTTTAGTTTTACCGCTTTATAGATGAAAATCCCATTAAGTAATGTCGCAGCAATTAAATAAATGAGCCCCGACATACCAATTAAATAAGGCAATACACATACCAAAGCCAATAAAATAGAGTATGCAACTACACAGGTTTTACAAAAATCAATACCATGAGTGACTGGCAACATGGGGATCTTAGCGCGTTCGTAATCACTTTTGCGAGCAATTGCCAGCGCCCAAAAATGCGGCGGAGTCCAAGTAAATATGATCATCACCAATAACCAAGGAGCCGCTGCCATATGCCCGGTTTCTGATACCCACCCTAACAACGGCGGCATGGCACCGGCCAGCCCTCCTATAACAATATTTTGTGGCGTTGCACGCTTTAAAAAGGAGGTATAAATAAACGCATAACCAACTAACGCAAATAAGGTTAATACAGCGGTTAAAGTATTAGCCCAGATCATCAACATAATGAAACCACTCACCCCAATAACAGTAGCAAAACTTAAAGCATGCAGTTTAGATAACCGCCCCTTCGCCACTGGCCGATGGCGTGTACGTGCCATTTTGCTATCTATTTCGCTATCAACCACATGATTGATCACCGCAGCTGCTGCGGATAACAAGCCAATCCCCAGTAAACTAATAAACTGTACGCCAATACCACGACCAACATCGGGTGCCAGCGCTAAACCAACCCATGCTGTTAATACCAACATCGCGACTACTTTAAATTTACTGATCGCTAAATAATCATTTATTAAGCCGCTAATTTGGCTAGGTGCTAACTTTGTTATTGCTATTAATGGTGTCATAACTGCCCCTATGTACGTGCTTTTAAGTAAAAACATAAACGAACGACTGTTAACAATAGTATGGCAGCCATTAAATTATGTGCCAGCGCAACGCCGAGCGGGAAATGCCAGTGCACAACCGCCAAGCCCAAACAAATTTGACACAGCAACGCGACCAATACGGAGACTGTACAATGCTTTATTTTTCTCGACACAGCACGGCTATAAATGCGCCACATGATCAGCGCTAATACTACACAGGTAACTAACGCCCACATTCGATGTAATAAATGGATCGACATTCTAGCCTGCTGTGAAAGTACACCATATTCATAAGTACTTTGCTCTAATGGCAACTGAAATACACTACTCAATGAAAACGGCTGTCCGTAACTACACAATGGCAAGCCATTGCAGTGCGGCGCCGCATAATTAGCAGCAAGCCAACCGCCTAGCGCTATTTGCAATACCAACACCACTAATGCGACTAGACTAAGTTTAAAGTAACGCCGAGCTGGGGCGTCGCCGCCAAAAATTGGTTTTGCCGTTAGCCGTAAATACAATAATGTAACCAATGATAAAATACTAAATCCACCTAATAAGTGCCCCAATACAATCAGCGGCTGTAAATTCATGGTGACGGTCCACATCCCTAAAGCCGCTTGAAACACCACCAGTATTAGTAATAGTAAGGGTAATTTAATTGGCGTGGTTGGATATTGACGTTTTAATAAAGCCAATATAAATAACGCTAAAATAAGTAAACCTAACGTGCCGGCAAAATAGCGATGGATCATTTCTTTCCACGCTTTAGCGGTTTCGAACATCATATCTGGGTAGGTTTGCTCTACATGGGCTAAATCAGCCTCATGCTTGGGTACCGTCAAAAAGCCATAGCAACCGGGCCAATCCGGACAACCCAATCCGGCATCACTCAAGCGCGTATAAGCCCCTAAGCCAACAACTAAGATCGATAACATAAAAGTGGCTAATACCAAATGTTTATAGTTTTTATACATAATTGGCACTCCTTAAATTAGCTAGAACGCGAATAGTTAAGTAATTTTTTTAAATCTTTTAACAGTCCTTTTTGAGTCAAACGGTTTTGCTGTGGCTCACTATGGTAAGGATACTGCAAGACCACTAAGCCCATATGATCAATTAGATATAAACTAGCTGGTTGCAGTACATCAACCTCAGGTAACTGACGCCATGGCAGCTCTTTTTGCTGTGTCTGGCCAAGGATGGCTACATCGACTTTACCTTGATTTTTACCAAGAGCGATGTAGAGGTTCTCTAGTGCTTGTAACTGCTGTGCACAAGCTTGTTGGCATTGTGCTGGGTGATTTAAAGCAATAGTCCATTGTTTATGCTCCGTTTTTTTCCAATCTTGTAGTTTTATTTCCTGTTTTAAAAATTCCCCTTTATTACTCGATGCACTAGGTATCCACTCAAGCTTTAACGCCAAATACGCCAGTATTAAAGGCACTAAACAACAGCCAATAAATATTAATAACGGATTGTTTTTCATTGTAATTCCTTCTTTTTAAAAGCAAATACAGCAATAACAAGGCAGGCAATCGCAATCAATAACCATTGCACTGCGTAGGCTTGATGTTTTTCGGGGCTCATCACCACAGCTTGGTAATGCGGCGCAGCAATCTCATCCGCGATACCTTGCCGATAACCAATAAAGTCAATCATGTCGCGACCTGTTTGCTGTGAAAACAATGCTAAATCGATAATTTGTACGCGCTTGGGCCATGCTGTATCCGTCTTGTGTTGTGCATCTTGCAAAGTAAAGCCACTGAGCTTTCCTTGCTTTAATTGCACGGTCATTGCCAAAGGAGTCGATGGTAGGTTTATACTAGGGAGTTGCTGGCGAGTAAGTGGTGCTTTAACCCAACCCAAATTCACCAACAGAGTTTGCTTACTTTGCTGTAAACGCAGCAAGGTAAGTACATCGTAGCCAACCTGACCTTGGTAAACTTGATTATCTAACAACCAATATTGCTGCGTATCTAGCACTCCAGAGATACTTATCTGCAAGCCCGTTTTATTCCAATCACTAGGCAGTTGCTGCATTTGCTGCCAGCTCATTACTCCCTGACTTTGCAGGGCTGCTATTTGTGTTAATTGCTCAGTTTTACTTTCAGCTCGCTGTAATTGCCAATACCCTAGGCGTAAACATACCAATACCACAATGGTTACCACGCAAATGGTAATAATTGAGCTAAGCTTTTGTTTACGCCATAAAATTAACTGCATAAAGGTGACCCAGTGATTATTAAAATTATTATCGTACTGTTGCTACTATTTATACTTTTTAACTTGTTCCGTGCCTTATTTATTATGGTATCGGGTAAAACAGATGGACGGCCTATGTCTCACTATTTAGGCCGTCGTGTGCTGTTTTCTGTTATCGTCTTAGTAATTGTTATTGCAGCCCTTAAACTAGGTTTCATCCACAGTAACTCATCACCAATTGATAAAGTTACAGCACATATACAAACACAAATAAACACAACCACACCACATCAACAAAATGCCAATACCAAGCTGCGGCTTGAAACGCAAAATGTTTATCTGGGCTAAAGTGGCCCTTTAAAATACGGATCAGCATGACTAATAATAAAATAGTTCCTAAGGTCACATGCATGCCATGAAAGCCGGTTAGTAAAAAGAAAGTATTGCCATATACGCCAGCATCTAAGGTCAGTCCTAAATCCTGATAAGCATGCATATACTCTACGACTTGCAGCCCTAAAAAACAGACCCCTAATAAGATTGTCAGTGCCATAAATACTTTTAATGGCCCACGCTTATTGTTCTCCATGCCTACATGAGCAAAATGTAAGGTAACCGACGAGGTTAGTAATATTAATGTGTTGATCAGCGGCAATCCCTGCCAACCCATAGCCTGTGTCGTACTACCACCAGGTGTAGTAACTAATGGCCAGATTGCTTCAAAAGTAGGCCACAGTACCTCATTGGTCATGGCATTATTTCCGGCGCCGCCAAGCCAAGGCACAGAGATCATCCGGGCATAAAAAAGGGCACCGAAAAAAGCCATAAAAAACATTACTTCAGAGAAAATAAACCAGCTCATACCTTGACGAAACGAGCGATCCATTTGCGCTGAATATAAGCCTTGATCAGACTCTTCAATGACATTTTTAAACCAGCGAAATAGCATAAACAGCAACACACCAATTCCTGCGTAAAGCACATAATGGCCAGCACCACCGCCGCTGCTTGCTTGCATTACGGTAAGACCTGCACCAACAGCAATAAAAAACATCGCAAATGCGCCAACTATTGGCCACGGACTTTGCGCGGGAACATAATATTTTTCGTAATTTTTATCCATTTTGTTTGCTCCTAATTAGCTATTAGCTTGGCAACCTAATTACTAGCCACTACCTGCCCGCTAATATCAAACACGGTATAAGACAAAGTTAACTCTTCAACATCTTCAGGTAATTGCGTATCAACATAAAAAAGCAGTTTAAATTCCACTTCTTCACCTGCTTTCAAAGGTTGTTGATCGAAACAAAAGCAAGCCATTTTATGCAAATACTTAGCTGCTTTGCCTGGAGACACCGACGGTACCGCTTGCATAACTTTATCTTCATTACTGGTATTTTTTGCTCTAAACAGCACTTCGCGCATAGCTCCGGGCTTTACTACCACACTATACTCATGTGATTGCACCTCAAATGGCGCTCCACTTTGCGCATGAGTTGTGAAGCTTACGTCGATTTCTCGTGCCTCATTAACACTCGTACTTTGCTTTGCTTGCTCTAACGAAGGCTTACCATTAAGGCCTGTTACATCACAAAAAACGTCGTACAACGGCACCAAAGCAAACGCAAAAGCGAACATGCCAAGACATATTAAAACTAAGCGCTTAAGCAGTGGTGCATGACTCATTACTTAATCTCCGGTGGCGTTTCAAAAGTATGATAAGGCGCAGGCGATGCCACCTCCCATTCCAAACCCTCAGCACCATCCCACACTTTGGCGGGCACTTTATCGCCGCCTCGTGCACACTTAAATACTACAACCACAAATAACAATTGTGATAAACCAAAAGCAAAGCCACCAATACTAATAATCGCGTTAAAGTCTGCAAATTGCAGTGCGTAGTCAGGAATCCGGCGTGGCATACCGGCCAAACCAACAAAGTGCATAGGGAAAAACAATACATTCACGCTCACTAACGACAACCAAAAATGCCATTTAGCCAAGGTGATATTGAACATATTTCCCGTCCATTTTGGCAGCCAATAATACGCCCCGGCCATAATTGAAAATATCGCCCCAGTCACTAACACATAATGAAAATGCGCCACCACAAAATAAGTATCATGGTATTGAAAATCAGCAGGAGTAATCGCCAGCATCAACCCAGAGAAACCACCTAAAGTGAATAACACAATAAACGCAATACTAAATAACATAGGCACTTCAAAACTAATCGAACCACGCCACATGGTGGCTACCCAGTTAAATACTTTGACCCCAGTTGGCACCGATATCAGCATAGTGGCATACATAAAAAATAATTCGCCAGCAACAGGCATACCTGTGGTAAACATATGATGCGCCCAAACTATAAAGCTCAGTAAAGCAATCGAAGATGTGGCATATACCATAGAGGCATAACCAAATAATTTTTTACGTGAAAAGGTCGGCACTATAGTCGAGATAATGCCAAAGGCTGGCAGTATCATAATGTACACTTCAGGGTGACCAAAAAACCAAAATATGTGCTGGAACATCACCGGATCACCGCCCCCAGCAGCATCAAAAAAGCTGGTTGCAAAATACTTATCAGTCAATACCATAGTCACAGCACCGGCCAATACCGGCATCACAGCAATCAATAAAAAAGCGGTGATAAGCCATGTCCACACAAACAGCGGCAGCTTCATCCAAGTCATACCTGGCGCACGTAAATTAACGATAGTTACAATCACATTGATTGCGCCCATAATTGAACTAATACCCATGATGTGAATAGCAAAAACAAATAATGCGGTATTATCGTTACTGTAAGTTGTTGACAGTGGTGCATAAAAAGTCCAGCCAAATGCCGGGCCACCACCTGGCATAAATAGGGATGCCAGTAAAATAATAAAAGCAAAAGGTAAAATCCAAAAGCTCCAATTATTCATCCGTGGTAATGCCATATCTGGTGCGCCAATCATGAGTGGTACCATCCAGTTAGCCAATCCTGTAAAGGCCGGCATAACGGCACCAAAGACCATGATCAAGCCATGTACTGTGGTCATTTGATTAAAAAAGTGAGGCTCTACTAACTGTAAGCCAGGTTGAAATAACTCTGCGCGGATCACCATCGCCATGGCGCCACCAATTAAAAACATCGTCAACGAAAAAATTAAATATAAGCTTCCGATATCTTTATGGTTAGTAGTATAAAGCCAGCGTTTAAAACCTTTCGCAGGATGATGATGTCCATCATGGTGTGCAGCTTGATCATGTTGTTGCTCTGTTACGCTACTCATTATTTAGCCTCCGAAGTTGCATCAATCGCGGCTTGTATCTGACTCGGTTGAATTACATCCCCAGTGTCATTGCCCCATGCATTACGCTTATAGGTGATCACAGCTGCTAGCTGCTTGATTGATAACTGCTTGTCAAATGCTTGCATAGCGGTACCTGGGCGACCATGAAGCACTACATCAATATGATCTTTAATATCTCCTAATACTACCGGACTGCCTTTGAGCGCAGGGAAAACCCCCGGTAAGCCCATACCTGTTGGTTGGTGACACGCAGCGCAACTGGCCATATAGACTTGCTCGCCGAGTGTCATTAATTCTTCTTTTGGTAATGTTTGATCTAATAAGGCAGCATCAGCAATTGCAGCGTTTGCTTTTGCCTGCTTAGCTTCGCTCAGCCAGTTTGCAAATGCTTGCTCAGATTTAGCTTCAACCACCACAGGCATAAAGCCATGATCCTTTCCGCATAGTTCTGCACATTGCCCTCGATAAATGCCCTCTTCATTAATTCTGGTCCAAGTTTCATTGATAAACCCAGGGTTAGCATCTTTTTTCACTGCAAAATCAGGCACCCACCAAGAATGAATAACGTCGTCTGAGGTCATTAAAAATCGTACTTTTTGATTAATTGGCAACACCAAAGGTTTATCAACCTCTAGTAAATAGGTGCTTGATTTATCTGCTTGGTTGGTAATTTGTTCTTGCGGGGTAGCTAAAATAGAGTAAAAAGAAACATCTTCTCCCATATACTCATAATGCCACTTCCATTGAGAACCAGTAATTTTAATGGTGAGATCAGCCTTACTGGCGTCTTCCATCGAAATTAAGGTTTTAGTGGCGGGAACAGCCATGGCAATTAAAATCACAAATGGGATTGCCGTCCAAAGGATTTCAACTTTAGTACTTTCATGAAATTGGGCTGGTTTTGCCCCTTTAGATTTACGGTGGTGGATCAGTGCCCAAAACATCACGGCGAACACGATGACCCCAATCACACAACATATAATAAATATTGTCATGTGCAGCTGATAAACATCATTACTTATATCTGTTACGCCCTTACGCATATTAAACTGGCTATTAGCCAATACTTGCTGCGGTAGAACAAACAATATAAGCCACAAGGTAGAGCTCAATTTACCCATGTGACGGCTCCTTTAAATGCTATTGCAAAACGCAAAGCGAAAAGGCGGCACAGCTTTATTCGCGCCAATTCGTTATTTTTTATTGTTACTGAATATTAACGCAACCCTAAATTATGCTATTGAGCAAAATTGTTAGACTTTTAAAGTAGCTGTTAACACAGTGTATTAACCAATTAGTTAAAAAACGAACAATTAGCAAGTTTTAAGAGCAATTAAATTCTTTTTTGGTGCATAAATAACAGCTAAAAATCAGCGCGTTATTTTGTAATTAGGGATAATATTAGAGGGCTAAAAGTAGCTGGTAAGTAGATTTGATAGGGCTTAGGACGCTATAGCTAAGTATAAAATCTAGCCATTAAAGCGGTAAAAAATTAAATGCACCAAACTTCACCAATTTGGTGCAAAATATAGATCAAAAAATTTACATCCAATCAGCGTTGCGGATCACCCCAACAGCCAACCCTTCAATATTGAAAGATTCATGTTCAAGATCCACTTCAATCGGTGAAAATTCATCATTTTCAGCATGTAAAAAAACTTTTTTACCTGCTTTTTCAAGGCGTTTTACTGTTACATCGTCATCAACACGGGCAACCACCACCTGGCCATTTTCAGCAACTTGAGTGCTGTGTACAGCCAATAAATCGCCATCCATAATACCAATGTCTTTCATACTCATGCCTTGCACACGCAGTAAAAAATCAGCAGCCGGTTTAAACAAGAGTGGATCTATTTTGCAATGACTTTCAACATGCTGCTCTGCCAAAATAGGCTCACCAGCGGCAACTCTGCCTATTAGAGGTAAACCAAGTTGTTCCGGCTCATCCTCTTCAACTAACTGAATACCTCGACTGGCACCGGGCTTCATTTTAATAACGCCCTTTTTCGCTAATGCCTTTAAATGTTCTTCCGCTGCATTAGCACTTTTAAAACCTAACGTTTGCGCAATCTCAGCACGGGTTGGCGGCATACCGGTATCTTTAATAAAAACTTTAATAAGTTCGAGAATTTGAGCTTGGCGATTCGTTAATGGGCGCATACAACTGGTTTTCCATACAGTACATTTAACTGTGAGTATATACAGTTATCTGAAAATCGCAAATATAAATTGGCTTAAAATCGCGCCGTTAATAACAAGCTCATACTATTTAAACCACTTCCAGAATCAAGCGCAGATCCAAGACCAAACTTTAATGCTACATGTTGATTAAACCAATATTGCGTTTGCAGTTCATAGTTGTCTTTTAGATTTTTCTGATTACGAATATTAGCAACGACTCCCACTGACCATGCTTGATTTACATAATAAACCGCCTGCCCCTGCACATAACGATAACGCCCTGCCAATTGCTTTAGCTCTAAATCCCAACCTTGATTGCTAACTATATTTGTCCAACGAACATAAGGAGCATAAGTCCATTCAACCGCGACTCTTTCATTATCTTTGCCAAACCACATATCATGGCGCTCTAAGCGACTGTAATATATATTGAACCCTAGTTGTAACTGCTCATTCATTTGCTTACCAACAGCGGCACTCACTAAATAATCAGTATTTTGCCAATAGCTATTATCCTCACAGAGGCGCTGCGCGCTGGCACTAATAACTAATCCTGCGGGACCATAGATGGCAGCATCGGCATTTAAATAGCTAAAATCATCATTAGCAAACCCACCAATAGCATAATTATTGACTTGATTTAAATACGCTTTTAGCTCGTATGGACCAGTCAACGATTCAAGATCTTGCGCAAAATATCGATACCGTGCGCCTAAAAAAGATTCATCTAAACCAGCTAAATCGGTAAAACCAATATCGAGTTGATGTTGGGTACTAGCAACAGCCTGCGGCTGAGCAACAAGGCTCATTAATAATATTGCACCACATCCAAATACCTTTACTTTCATCCTTAAGATCCATTAACAGTTAGATAATATAGGTACATTTTATCTATTTTTATGATCTTAACTGTAGGAAAATGTTTAAAAGTGTAGACTGATTTAGTAAATAACTTAGTGAGGTAGACAGATGAGTATTTGGTATCAACCGATCACCCTAGCACAATGTAAGCAACTTGATGACGGCATAAGTGGTCAAGGCACATTGATGAAAACCATGGGCATTGAAATAAGTGAAATAGGCGATGATTATTTAGTAGCAACGATGCCCGCGATCCCAGCTCATCATAACCCTATGGGTATGGTGCATGGCGGCGCAAATGTTGTACTTGCAGAAACGGTGGCGAGTTATGCTGCAAACTTTGCTGTTGATTTTACAAAGTTTTATTGTGTTGGCCAGGAGATCAATGCCAATCATCTAAAAGCATCACGTAATGGTATATTAACCGCGATAGCAACACCACTACACTTAGGCAAGCGTACATCCGTATGGGAAATAAAAATCACCAATAGTCGTGGAGAACTGTGCTGCGTATCAAGAATGACCGCAGCAATTGTAGAGCGAAAAGGCTAACTTGAAAGTGGATAAATTGTAATTTCAATACCTGCGCCAATAGCAGAAATACGCAATAAAGTATCGGCACTGAGCGCTTGATTAAAGCATTTTGGCGAAGTGCCTGATTCAAAGCCAATATCAAAGGTGCGCTTTGAGCATGATAACCACTGCTTTAATGCATTGCGTGAGCAAGATTCAATTAACTCACATAAGTGGTTAATCGCTTTATCTGGTGAGATAACGTCTTCATTAGACTCAATACGTGCTAGTTGACGGTACTCATCTTTATCGTAATGCAAAACCACAGCACTTTTTTTTAAGTCTGCAACTAACAAACTAATATCTTGCTTTGATTCAAGCTCTAGATCTACATTTAAAAATTGAATTTCCGACATTGTTTCATTTTTACCCTGCGTTAATAACAACGCAAACTTTAACCTAATTTTGCGTATATACCAAATCTAGAGTAGCTAGTTTTATTTTGTTGATGCGACAATTTGCCACATTGGCAAACTCAATATAATTTATAGAATACCGCACTAATAACAAACAGGTAGTCACTATGGATAAACGCATTTTTAAACATGCGCGTAAGTTTCACAAATGGTTAGGTTACTTATTAGCGCTACAAATTTTTGCATGGTTACTCGGTGGTTTAATTATGAGTGCTATACCGCTTGAAAAAGTTCACGGTAAACATTTAGCTGCGCGGCAATTAAATAACCCATTCAAACAAGCTGATTATCTAGCCTCAGTTGATAATATCGTTGCAAAAATTACTCAACCAAGACAAATTAGTTATAGTCACTTTTTAACAATCCCTACCATTATTGTGAGCAACAGTAACGGTGAGTACAGCTTTAACGGAGTTACTGGCCGTCCTTTGGTAGCACCGAGTAAAGCGCAAATTATTGCCAATGCCCAAGCTCATCTATTAATTAATGCGCAAGTAACAGACGTGATCAAACTAGCTAAAGGTACTCGCGAAGTTGGCTTTAAAGAAAATATTTGGCAAGTAAATTTTGACGATACGTTTAACACCACACTATATTTATCCGCTGATAGCGGCCAAGTTATTACTGTTCGCAGCACAATTTGGCGAATTTTCGATTTTTTCTGGATGTTACACATAATGGACTATGAGCAACGTGAAGATTTTAATAACCCATTATTAATAAGTTTTGCAGCCAGTAGCGTATTGTTTTGTTTAACTGGCTTTATTTTATTACTACAGAATATCCGTTTTAGAAAACGTACTTCCCGTCGCCCAAGTAGCTAACCTTACCTTAGAGATGAGTTAAAATTCCCACTACATCACACAGTTAAGCGATTTACTTTTTGAATAATCGCTCTAAACTAGCGCTTCCTGTAGTTCACTAAAGTGATTGGATATGCCGCATTTAATTATTGCGCTGGTATTGTGTTGTGTGAGTTTTAACCTTTATGCAGAACAATTCACCAGTTTTTACAGCGCAAAAAAACACCTCATCAAAACCCTTCCTGATAACGCCACCAGCCTCTATTGTGGCTGTAATATTAAACGCCAAGGTAAAAAACTGGTGCCCGACCCAAATGCATGTGGTTATGTGCCTCGCAATGCGGTTACTCGTTCAGGCAAACCAAATGCGCGCGCAACTCGGATTGAGTGGGAACATATTGTGTCTGCATGGGAATTTGGTCACCAGCTACAATGCTGGCAAGATGGCGGCCGAAAAAATTGCATTAAAGTCAGTGCGCAATTTCGGAAAATGGAAGCTGATATAAATAATCTCGCTCCGGCAATTGGTGAAATAAACGCAGACCGATCTAATTACAGCTTTGGCATGATTGCAGGTAATGCAAGCCAATATGGTCGCTGCCAGGTAAAGGTAGATTTTAAACAGCGTGTGGTAGAGCCGCCCTTTTATGCACGAAAACGCATTGCCGATGCTTATTTTTATATGCAAAAAACCTATGGTTTAAAAATTTCCGACAAGCAACAAAAATTATTTACCGCATGGCAAAACCAAGCTTTAGCAGCGAAAAATAGCAATGCTGTACTTTAAGTAGCCAAAACCATAAAAAAGGCGCATTTAGCGCCTTTTCACTTAAAACCTACATTTAGTTTCGTCATTAAATATCTTGATGTGGGCCAAACACCTCGTAGTGAATACGCTCAGCAGCGACTCCTAATACGAGTAATTGCTGTTTAATTGCAGCCATAAACCCCGTAGGGCCACAGATGTAGAAGTCACCTTCTTCAAGCGGAAGCTGTTCAGCAACAGCACTGACATTCATCAATCCAGTAAACTCAGCTCCCTCGCCACCTTGATTAAACCAAGTGTAGTAATTTAATCGAGTATGCGCCGCGGCTTGCTCCGCCAAAAACTGACTAAATGAATGCTGCAGGATATTTTCACAGGCGTGTAAATAGGTGACCGCTTGATTCGATGTATCACATAATAATGTTTGTAACATTGCCAGCATCGGTGTTTGACCAACGCCCGCAGAAATTAATACCACAGGTTTTTTATTTGCGCGTAAAAAGAAGTCTCCAGCCGGTGGATAAAGCTCCACAACGCTGCCCACATCAAGTGAGTGCAAATAATTAGATACAATCCCCGCTGCTGGCAATAACTCTTTTTTCACGCTAATACGGTAATTTTCACCATTACTTTGCTGAGAAATAGAGTATTGGCGTATCTCACTATACTGTGCATAAGCTGGTTTTACTTTGATACCTAAATACTGCCCTGGTTTATGAGTCATTACCGCTTTACCATCGACTGGCACTAAAGTAAAACTGGTTACTAACTCTGATTCAGGCTGTTTTTTAGCAATAACAAATGCTCTAGTACCCGACCAGCCACCGTGGTTATTTTTACTGTGCTCGTATAGCGCCGCTTCTTCGGTAATACAAATATCAGCAAGTAGTGCGTAAGCCTCACGCCATGCATATTCAACTTCAGCTGTAAATTGCTCAGGGATCAATTCTTTTAAAGTGCCAATCAGGTGTCCGCCAACTATTGGATAATGCTCAGGTAAAATATGCATGCTGGTATGCTTATGATTAATGCGTGCCAGCGCCTCTTTTAATACGGCTAAATTATCAATATTTTGAGCATACGCAGCCAAGGCATTAAATAATGCAAATTGCTGACGGCCACTACGTTGATTGGCCATATTAAAAATATCCTGCAGCTCAGGGTTATGACTAAACAGCCGGTTATAAAAATGCTCCGTGACAACGGTGCCCGCCTGCGCCAATAAAGGCGCTGTGCTTTTTACTATTTCAATGGTTTTATCAGATAACATACAACTTCCTTTAACCACGACGCCCATCAACACGACGCCGCGTTAAAATAGGAATACAGTGGAATAAGAACAATAAAAATGCCACGATCCACAGTACAGCACTCAGCTGCCATGCGATGTGTGGCCCAATAACAACAGGTAATAACGAACGAATAATTGCTGCAATAAACACTAAAGCAAACGCCACAGCCATAAAGTGAGGAATAGTTAAAGGGCGGCCAGTATGACCATGAGATACCCGCGTCATCATCGCTAAGATCATCATGCCAATCGTACCTATAGTGATCATATGCAGCGCGTCTTTAAACAAAATAACCGAGCTGTAAAAACTCAGCGCAAGCAATACTAAACCAAGCCCAAGAGCTAGATAAGAGAAGTGCAACGACCATAACAGTGGTACTTTGAGTATTTGATTATTCCACCACAACAATGAGCGACTTAAATGCACTACAGCAACAACAGCCAATGCCCAACCAGGATTAACGCTTGCTATAAATAATTGGCTGATAAAATAAAGCGCGACAGCAAACAATGAGCTGTAAAGCAGCACTTTATCTAAACGAGGAGTACGCACTTGCTCCGCTAAACCAAGACCACGAGCAGTAAAAAAAGGTAATACCCGCCCAGCCACCACACCGACAAGTAAGGTCATTACTAGTACTGCGGTATCGGCGACTGCCAATGCAAGTAGCATGTTTTGTTGTATTGCTAAGCATAAATAAATAATATTGAGCACACACAATGCGCTTAGCATCAGTAAAAATTGGTAGTTATTTTTATTGCCAGCTTTAAGGAGCATATTAGCCAGCGCCATAACTGCACCTAACCACCAAAGCAATTGGAACAATAACACCGCATATAAACTAAAGTTTTCAATACCTGCACTGGTAATAAAAAACGCAACACGAGCTGCTAGCCACACTAGGGTTAGCAACATCAATTTACGACCATTAATACTCGCAACCCCGCTCCAAGTTTGTGCTGCGGTTAATAAAAACCCCACAGCTACAGCGCCTGCAAAGCCAAACATCATTTCATGGGCATGCCAAAGTGTTGCTGGCATAGTCAATTGCCATCTGGCATGGCCTGTTAAAATGAGTAACCAATAACTAATCGACAAAACGGCCAATAAGCCAGCTCCTAAAAAGTAGGGCCGAAATGCTAACATCCATAACGGCCATTGACTGACTTGATAAAAACGCATTTTTTTGGGCATTGGTTCGGTTAAATTGATTGCTCGCATCAGCGTATTAGACTCATCTATCTAGGTATTTATAACACGCTATTGCACAAGCCGAGCCAAGATTTAAACTGCTTATTATTCAACATATTAACTATTTTGCTATTGACAAAAAAGTCTTTATGACTCACCTTTAAATAAGATAAAAACACATTTGAGTCATTTTGACATGGTAGATAAACAAAGCTTACTTAATGTCGCCCTTGTGCTTGCTAAAGTGAGCGACCAAAAGCAGCCTTTTCAGCAGTTAATTCAGTGTATCAAACAAGTAATACCCAGTGACGCTATTGCACTGCTTACCTTACAAGGCGATGTGTTAAAACCACAAGCTATTCATGGACTGACGCCTGACACCCTAGGACGACGCTTTGTAATAAACGAGCATCCACGTTTACATGCCATTTGCAACGCTAAGCAACCATTACAGTTTGCCCATGATTGCCCAATTCCTGATCCGTACGACGGTTTACTATCGAGCAAAGCTGGCGATATTCCTGTTCATGCTTGCTTAGGCATCCCTCTACTTGATAGCGACGATAACTTACTCGGGGTGATCACCCTCGACAGTCTCGATGCAAATGCATTCGACAGTTTTGACCTTGAGCTATTTACTCAACTAGGTACGCTTTGCACCGCGCATTTGCAAACTGTATTAAAACTGCAGCAATATCAAAACCACGCGCAACATAGTAGCGCTTTAGTGCAAGAGCTAAACCGCGAAGCGCTTACCCGCGATGGTGCAGAGATCATCGGCCAAAGCACGGCCATGCAAGCCCTTCGAAGCGATATAAAACTAGTGGCGGCTTCTGAGTTTAGTGTCTTGATCCAAGGTGATACCGGGGTAGGTAAAGAGCTAGTAGCACGCAATATCCATCTTCATTCAAAGCGTAGCGAAATGCCGTTAATTCACTTAAATTGTGCATCATTACCAGAGAATCTCGCCGAAAGTGAATTTTTTGGCCACGCCAAAGGCGCATTTACTGGCGCCCATAATGCACGTCAAGGCAAGTTTCAGCTGGCTGATGGTGGCACCTTATTTTTAGATGAAATTGGTGAACTGCCACTTGCCATGCAAAGTAAACTATTGCGCGTCTTACAAAGTGGTGAAATCCAAACGGTTGGCGAAGATGAAGTAAAATACGTCGATGTAAGGGTTATTGCGGCTACAAACAGGCATTTAAAAAACGAAGTCGCTCAAGGGCGTTTTCGAGCCGATTTATATCATCGGTTAAGTGTTTACCCGCTCAACGTTGCGCCACTTAAACAACGCGAAAACGATGTAATTTTACTTGCAGGTTACTTTGTTGAAAGAACAGCCCGTAAGCTAGCTATCAAACAACTCAAACTCAGCGTCGAAACGCAACTACTACTCACTCAATATGACTGGCCGGGAAATGTGCGAGAACTTGAGCATGTGATCAGCCGTGCAGCATTAAAAGCCAAACAAAGCCAGTGGCAGCAAGCAATAATTACTATTGAACCTGCTCATTGTGAACTTAACCTAAGTACAAATAACCCAACGCCTGTCGCATTAACAACTGCCGATAACAATAACATAAATAAACAAAATTTCTCGCTCAAACAAGCAACGGATACATTTACTCAGCATTTAATCAGCCAACAGCTAGAACAACATAATTACAACTGGGCCAGTGCAGCACGAACATTAAAAGTTGATCGCGCTAACTTAGTGCGATTAGCCAAACGTCTTGGTATTACAGTAAAAAAATCTATTTAATGTGTATTTTATTCACCCAAACTTGGCTATAGTGCCAACTGGTGTAAAACCACAATAAACATCTAAACAGGAGATATTTGATGATTGTATTAAACCCCCTTGCTGGGCAAGTAAGTGCTTAATTTTATTTTTTAATATTAAGTTTTGCCCGGCCATTAGCCGGGGCGCTGTTGATAGCTAAAATTTAACAGCAAACCCCTTTGTTATTTTTACTCTTTGCAGTAATGGGGTTATATGAATACTAATTTAAGTTTAAGCCAACTGGGTTGGCGCGCATTTTTCCAACAACAACTTACGCTCAATGATTTAGAGCACACACTGATTGCACGGATCATTACCTACCATCGCGACCACTTTGTTGTACAGAGTGAGCAGGGTTGCCACAAGGTATTGGTAAATTCAGATCATCCCCCCTTAACTGTGGGTGACTGGATATTACTTACGCAACACAACGAACACTGGCTGTTTACCCGATTGCTTGAGCGCTTAACATTGCTCAGTCGCAAAAGTGCGGGAAGTAAATTAAGTGAACAGCTTATTGGCGCTAATATTGATACTTTGTTTATTGTCAGCTCGCATAATCAAGATTTCAATCTAAGCCGCTTTGAACGCTACTTAGCGTTAGCATATCAAAGTGAGTGTTTACCCGTTGTTGTACTGACCAAACGCGATCAATGTGCAGCACCAGAGCAACATATAGCACAACTAACAGCGCTTGATAATCACTTAACCGTGCTGTCTGTTAATGCATTAGAGCGTGGCAGTGTTGAGCAATTAATGCCATGGTGCGGCAAAGGTCAAACATTAGCTTTTGTTGGGTCTTCGGGTGTAGGTAAATCCAGCTTAGTTAATAGCTTATGTGAACAGCAGCTAAGTGACACTGGTGCAATTCGCGAGGACGACAGCAAAGGTCGCCACACCACGACTCATCGAGCATTGCATGTTCTTAACGTAGGAGCGCTGTTACTCGATACTCCCGGCATACGCGAGCTGCAACTAAGTGACTGTCAACAAGGTGTAGAGCTTACTTTTAACGATATAAGTGAACTGGCGCAGCAGTGTCGATTTGCCGATTGTAGTCATCAGCTAGAACCCGGTTGTCAGGTGCTAGCTGCGTTACAAAAAGGCTTATTAACGCAGCGGCGTATCACTAATTATCAAAAACTGTTAAAAGAGCAGCAACGCAATACTCAGAGCCTTGCGCAATTACGTAGCCAAGATAGAAGCTTAGGTCGGTTTTATCGTAACGTACAAGCAGACATGCGTAATTTAAAAGGACGTTAATTAATTTTTCTCAGTCGTTAAACAAAACGTGGCTAAATACTGTTTAGCCACGTTTTTGCTGATAGAAAGATTAACGCAGCTAAATTACGCGAGCTTATGCTCCTTAAAATACGCTTTTAAAAGCTGACTGAACGCCTGTACCTTAGCTGTTCGGTGCACTAAGTGATGGGTTACTAGCCATAAATCCGTTGGCCAACTCAGTTCATCCGCTAGTATTGGTACTAAATCAGCATACTGCGCCGCCACGTCATGCTGCATCCCGCCAATTCCCAAGCCTTTAACAATTGCACGGGTTGCCTCTGAGGTTTCAGACACGCGTAATTTCACTTGTGAAGTTGGTATATTTTCATCAACCCAAACAAAATAAGGCACTTTGCCATTATAGCCGGCCACCCCCGAAACAAAATTATGCAACGGCAATTGCTTAATACTTTTTGGCACGCCATGCTTATCAATATAACGCTTTGATGCATAAAATCCTGACGACAAATGCGCCAAATGCTGGGCGATATAATCACCTTCATCAGGACGAGGACCTGCGCGTACCGCTATATGTGCTTGGCCGTGATCAAGACGTAACCGGTTTTGATCAAGTATCACTTCCAGCTGTACTTGCGGATGTAAACTTTGAAATTGTTCACACACATCACTCAGTACATCAATAAAACCACTGACCGTTGTAAGCAATAAACTACCACGCAAAGTACTATCTGCGGCAATAATATCATTGTGTAAGCGTTCAAGTTCACTATTAATAGACTGCGCTGCTGTAAAGAGTTTAGCGCCAATCTCAGTTACTTTATAACCCCGGGCATGACGATGAAATAAACGTGCATTTAAACTTTGCTCTAGGTTATTAATGCGCCTAAGTACCGTACTGTGATGGACGTTGAGCTTTTCAGCCGCCGCTGTTAACGTTCCTAACCGCGCAACTTCATAGGCTACTTTTACATCTTGCCAGTCATCAAATTGAATCGCCATACCTGCCCTTAACCTTAAGTGTGCGTATATGCACATAAGTTTTGCGTTTATTTGGCTTTTCTGCAAGTAAATATTTGCTAAAGTAGTTAACAGGCAAACCCAACTACGTTATTGAAGGCGACCACCATGACAGCACCAAAAATTATTGCCTTAGCAGGCAGCTTACGTAAAGACAGCTTTAACCAAAAATTGATCAATGAAGCAGCCCGCTTTGCATTAGAAAGCGGTGCAGAAGTTGAAGTAATTAAACTGGCAGATCTAAACTTACCCATGTTTGACGAAGACGTTGAAGCGCAAGGCACACCAGTAGGCGCTCAGTTATTAAAAGACAAACTACGCGCTGCAGATGGCATCTTACTTGCGAGCCCTGAATATAACGGTTCAATTACCGCGGTACTAAAAAATGCCATTGATTGGGCATCACGTACTGAGCAAGGCGCAGTTCCAGCATTTCGTAACAAGGTAACGGCTTTATACGCCTCATCACCGGGAGGCTTAGGTGGCTTGCGTGGTCTAAATCACGTTCGCGATATTTTATCGGGTATCGGCAGCTTGGTATTGGCAGATCAACTTGCCGTACCTGCAATTCACACTTTGCTTGATGAAAATGGCCGCATTAGTGACCCTGTGACAGCAGAACGAATTGCAGGCCTTGCTCAGCAGCTCGTCAGCGTTGCCAGCAAATTAAATAAATAAACCGCTTAAGAAAGCTTTGTCGCTGCTAACTTGGCAGCGATAAAATCCTCATGCGCGACATACAACAAGTTAGAAACACGGCGAATTACATACTCTTCTTGCGGATCTAACTCACCATCGGCATACGCTAAGCGCCATAGCAGCTCTATAATTTCAATGCGTTGCTCTGCGCTGCATTGATCATTAATTTGTTTAGAAAACTGAAAGTAATCAATCGCGTCATCCAAACTTTTTCCTGCGCTTTGCATTAGCTCACTAACGTCTTCATCACTCAAATTAAAATACTTTTTTAAAGTCAGAGATAACGTTTTCAATTCATCGTCTTGCTGCTCGCGATCAGCACGCATGACTTCAATCAATAATGCCGCTACAGCCGTTTTCAAATCATGCTCTTGCAGCTGAGCTGGTTGCTCATCAAAAGCTGAAAATAGTTGTTTTATTTGTTTGAACATCACATTTTCCCTTTTTGGGTGTTAGACTTACAGCATAACTCGTTGCATCACTGTAATTAAATAGTGCGCTCAATACAATAATGGAGTTAAAGGTTTATGAAAGGAAAAACAGCAAATAGGCTAGTAATTATCAGTGCACTGGCACTATTAATAGGCAGTAATGCGGTATTAGCAGAAAAAGGTGAAACCGAAAAACTCTATGACTTTGATGAAAAAGTCCATTATTACCAAACAAAATTAGACGCAAATAACTATCATCTAGAAATTCAATCTGACGACTATCAGCACTTTAAAAATCAAAGTGTATTTTTATTGCGCCATGCTGACCGTTTATGCCGTGGTAATCCGTTTATGCTAAAAGTGACTGATGGTGTACAAGAGTATGATCGTTTCCCAACCAAACCCCGCGCCTATCAGCCACCTTTAACGGTATTACTACAATGTGAGACAAAGCCCAGCAAAGACTAATCTTTAGTCTTTATAACCCCAAGGCGCTGGCGGTGGTGTAATTGGTTTTGTTAAATCAAAATCAACGCGAAACTCGCGGCCTTGGCGAATTAAACGATAAGTAAACTTTTCAGGGTAAATATACATCTGCCATGTATTACCGATAGATTGTGGAATACCTTGGCTAACAAACAATTCTTTTGAATACTGATCCGCAGGGAACGACTGCACGTTAGCAAACCCAGCATCAACCGTATGACCACCGTACATAGTCGATACATCATCAGTCCCATCTTGATGGCGATGATCGTGTTTTAAACTCAAACCACTACCGGTTTTGGTAATGATCCACGTACGTGATGCATCATCACCTACATGAAACGGAATTTGTAACTCACTATCAGTACATTTACGAACATGCATGACTAGTTTTTTGCCTGCAAACGAGCTAGGACCAGTGGCATTATCAACCGTTACTTTACCCTCAAAAGCTTTACCACAATAGGCGGCAATATTATCAAAAAAATCATCATGTGTTGGGATAGATACTAAAGGCGCAGGGCGAGCAAACGCCGCCGTAGATGCCAGCAATAAAGTTGCCGCAGTTAATAATTTCATAGCATGTTCCTAAAAGTATAAAGTTGCAGCTTAGCCTGTTAATAAATACAAAGGAAGTAATCGCGGTGAATGGTGGTCCAGCGGTGAGTAAGCTAAAAAAGTTTGCAAGCCAACCATAAAATAGCTTAAACGGCTTTTTCAGCTCGGCTTTTCATCAACTTTAATAGTGAATTATGAAAGTCTTGAAAAATAACCTCACCCCATAATCGAGAGTAAATAGTAAAGTTGGTATTATCTTCAACAGTGGTTTTTAACGTTAAAACGGTTTGTCCATTAGCGGTTTCTGCTAAATAATAGCCTCCATAAAGAGGAGAAAAATATTCTCCACCTAGCTTTACATGTTTATCTAGTGCGTTGTCTGGAATCAAATCAGGGTCGATATCAAACTGGTAGAGCATTTGTTTATTTGGCTGCCAATCTGTTATAACTTCTTTAAATGCAACGCCATTTTGCCATTTACTAGTTCTCACTGCACCTACACCTTGTGCATCCATATCCGCCTGCAAAGGGCGAGGAATACCAATCAATTGCGAAAATGACATTGGGAACTCCCCCTCTGCAATGTAACTTACATTCGCCAATTGCCGCCAAACAACATCTATTGGTGCATTGATAACAACTGAATTTTTAACTTCGTATGTTTGCGATAGCTTTAAAAAATTCACCTCTAGCGGTGATAAAATCAAAGGTATTAATGCCACTGACATGACGACTTTTTTACTTTCTTTTTCTAATTTACGATGTACAAATCCAGCTAAGACTCCTCCTATACTTGCAAATAACATAAATGCAGGTAGCGCCATAGCGACACAGATACTCCCCTCTAAAAGAGTGACTACACTGACCAGTAAAAATACAAAAATAGGCTGCCAAGCCTTAACTGCCATTTGCTTATAAGACATTGATTTATTGAGTTTGCATTCAAAATAAATACGAATATAGCCAATCGCAATGGGGACTAAAAACATAAAAGAAATAGTGACTAAACTGCCGAAGTTAAACGCATCACTAAACTCTAGAAATACCCGTATAGATATGCCGTAAAGCACACCTAAAATAATGCCTATATATTTTGGAGAAAGCGTTCGCATAAATAGTTCTTTCAATGTTTAATTGCCAATAATGTTCCGAAGTTAACAACTATTTCTAACCGCAGCAATAAAAAACGCGGCCTGAGCCGCGTTTCATTGTTTAATAACTTTTAAACCTTTACTGCCAAGGGCGCTCAGCGTTAAGCTTTGCCTCAAAGGCGTCAATTTGTGGGTTGAGGGTTTCGGTGACGCCGATAAAATCTAAGCCACTTAATAAACGCTCTTTTACGTCTTTGCGAATATCAAAGCAAATTGGTGCAAACTTGTTACTGATAAGTACCTGATTTTCAAGATCGATGTCGATATGAATATCGTCGTGTTGCTCGCTCAGTACAAACAAGTCTTCCAATGTTTGCGCTGGTAGTGCAATAGCTAGCATCTGGTTATTGCCACAGTTATTAAAGAAAATATCAGCAAAGCTTTCCGCTAAAATCACTTCAAAACCATATTGCTTAAGCGCCCATGGTGCATGTTCACGTGATGAGCCGCAGCCAAAGTTATCGCGAGTTAGTAATATTTGCGCGCCTTGGTAACATGGCCGATTTAAAATAAACTCAGGGTTTGGCTCGTCGTTATCTAAATAGCGCCAATCATAAAACAACGCCGCATCAAAACCATCGCGGCTGGTTGAAGTTAAAAACTGCTTTGGAATGATTTGGTCGGTATCGACGTTGTTTTTATCAAGTGGGGCCATTAAGCCACTAAAATAAATGCTCATTAGGCTTCTCCTCTAATATCAACAAAGCGACCATGAATAGCTGCCGCAGCGGCCATTGCAGGGCTTACTAAGTGTGTACGACCACCACGGCCTTGGCGACCTTCAAAGTTACGATTTGAGGTGGATGCACAGCGCTTGCCTGCACCTAAGCGGTCATCGTTCATCGCTAAGCACATTGAGCAACCCGGTTCACGCCACTCAAAACCAGCAGCTTTGAAAATATCAGCTAGGCCTTCATCTTCAGCCTGTTTTTTCACCAAGCCAGAGCCAGGTACGATTAACGCCTCAACACCAGCAGCCACTTTTTTACCTTCAACAATCTGTGCGGCGGCGCGTAAATCTTCAATTCGGCTATTGGTACATGAACCAATAAATACCGTATCTACGCTCGCTGACGATAACTTATCACCGGCTGTTAAACCCATGTATTTAAGCGCGCTGCGAATCGCATCAGCTTTAATTAAATCAGGCTCTTGATCTGGATCTGGAATGCATTCATCAACACCAATAACTTGCTCAGGGCTAGTGCCCCAAGTAATTTGCGGCTGAATGCTACTCGCTTCTAGTTCAACTTCTAAATCAAACTGCGCACCTTCGTCAGTTTTTAAGGTTTCCCAGTAGGCAACTGCAGCTTCAAAATCATCGCCTTGTGGAGCAAATGGGCGGCCTTTTAAGTAATCATAAGTGATTTGGTCTGAAGCGATTAAACCCGCTTTAGCGCCCATTTCAATACTCATGTTACACAATGTCATACGCGCTTCCATTGACAGTGCTGCAATGCCTTCACCACAAAACTCTGCCACATAACCTGTACCACCAGCGGTACCTAGCTTACCAATCACCGCCATGATCAAATCTTTGGCTGTAACCGTTGGACGTAGTACACCATTAATTTGAATTTTTAATGACTTGGCTTTTTTCTGTTGTAGTGTTTGCGTTGCGAGTACGTGCTCAACCTCAGACGTACCAATACCATGGGCCAGTGCACCAAATGCACCGTGAGTAGAGGTATGGCTATCACCACAAACAATGGTAGTGCCAGGTAAAGTAATACCTTGCTCAGGCCCCATTACATGCACTATGCCTTGGTTAATTGAGTCTAGATCGTAAAGTACAATACCAAACTCTTTGCAGTTGGCATCAAGCGCCATCAATTGGTTTTTTGATACTTCACTGGCGGCATCTAATGAGCGACTTTTGGTCGATACATTATGATCCATCGTTGCGATGGTTTTTTCAGGACAACGCACTTTACGGTTTTTCTCTCGCAGGCCAGCAAAAGCTTGCGGCGATGTCACTTCGTGTACTAAATGACGGTCAATATAAAGTAAATCGGTTTGCTCATTAATACTAGCAACTACATGTGCTTGCCAGATTTTATCGTATAACGTTTGGGCCACTTGCTGATCCCCTAATTTGTTTGACTCGCCGCGTGACGGTGCAGCGAGTGAATAATTGTTTAAATACGTGCTGTTTTATATACGAGCGACAATTGCTGCGGCAACGTCTTGCGTTGTATAACCTGCATTTGGGTAAATATCCGGTGTACCTACGCCTGCTTCGACCGCTTCGGCTACTGCTTTTTCAATGCTGCGCGCCGCTTCATCTTGCCCTAGTGAATAACGTAGCATTAACGCGGCACTTAAAATTTGTGCGATTGGGTTTGCCACCCCTTTGCCAGCAATATCAGGTGCCGAACCACCAGCAGGTTCATACATACCAAAGCCTGACTGATTTAAACTTGCCGATGGCAATAAGCCCATAGATCCGGTGATCATCGCGCATTCATCTGACAATATGTCACCAAATAAGTTATCACACAGTAACACATCAAACTGGCTAGGTTGTTTAACCAGTTGCATTGCCGCGTTATCAACGTAAATATAATCAAGGCTTACTTCTGGGAAGTCTTTGCTTACTTCGGTTACTACTTCGCGCCATAATACACTTGATGCTAATACGTTGGCTTTATCAACCGACGTTACATGGTTATTACGTAATTTTGCTGCTTCAAAGGCAAAACGTGCAATGCGTTCAATTTCTTTGCGTGAATAAGTTTGCGTATCAAACGCCACTTCTTCAGCCCCTTCGCCACTGCGGCCTTTTTCGCCAAAGTAAATACCGCCGGTTAATTCACGCACGCATAAGATATCAAAGCCTTTTTCGCTTATATCGGCACGTAATGGCGATGCAGCGCTCAGTGCTGGTAATAGTTGCGCTGGGCGTAAGTTACAAAACAAACCAAAGTGTTTACGTAGTGGCAAAAGTGATGCGCGCTCTGGTTGCTCATTGGCAGGAAGATGCTCCCACTTTGGACCGCCCACTGAACCAAACAAAATTGCATCGGCACTTTCACACGCTGCAAGGGTTTGATCGGGTAACGCTTTACCAAATTGATCAATCGCAGCGCCGCCAATGGCATGATGATGACGAGTTAAAGTAAAACCAAATTTACTGCTCACAGCATCCAATACCTGCTCTGCTGCTGCCATTACTTCTGGGCCGATACCGTCGCCTGCTAATACTGCAACGCTATAATTTGATTGACTCATCCTGCTTTCCTTTGTTGTTTTAAATCAGACACTTTTTGTGCGCGATAAATTAAGTTATAAACGCGGATCATGGCGCGTACTGACGCCTCAACCACATCCGCTGCAATGCCCGCGCCGTGATAAGGGCGGCCATCGTATTTAGCTATTATATTTACTTCACCTAATGAGCTGGCACCTTCACCGGTCGCCTCTAGATTAAATTCAATCATTTCAACAGCCATACCCGTTAAACGTTCAATCGCTAAGAATGACGCCTCTACAGGGCCATTGCCGGTAGCCGCTTCTTGTTTAGACTCACCATTAATCGTCATCCCAATCGTTGAGCTTGCTACTGATTGCGAGTTAGACGTTGAGTTAACAAACTCTAATTGGTATTTGTCGTCTTTATCACTGATTTGGTTAAAATAAATCATCGCTTCTAGATCGTAGTCGTACACTGTGCCTTTTTGATCTGCAAGGGTTAAGAAGCTTTCATACAGGCTATCCATATCATAATCAGATTTTTGATAGCCCAATTCTTCAAGGCGGTGCTCAATAACATGGCGTCCTGAACGAGAGGTCATATTTAATTGGTTATTTGGCACACCGACGCTTTCTGGCGACATAATCTCATAGGTATTTTGCGCTTTTAATACACCGTCTTGGTGAATCCCTGAACTATGAGCAAACGCATTCTCACCAACAATGGCCTTATTGGGCTGTACTGGCATATTACAAATTTTCGCCACTTGCCGTGAAGCACGGTAAATCTCTTCACTGCGAATATCGGTATACACATTTAAATGGTCTTTACGCATCTTCATGATCATCGCCACTTCTTCAAGTGAACAGTTACCCGCACGCTCACCAATGCCGTTAATCGTACATTCGATTTGCCGTGCACCGGCTTGCACCGCTGCAACAGAGTTGGCAACGGCCAAACCTAAGTCGTTATGGCAATGTACACTTAACCGCGCTTTATCAATATTTGGCACGTTATTCATTAAATGGCGGATCATCGCCGCATATTCGTCTGGCGTAACAAAACCAACTGTATCTGGTAAGTTGATGGTTGATGCACCAGCATTAATCGCCTGCTCAACAATTTTGCATAAATCCCAATGCGGTGTACGGCCTGCGTCTTCGCATGAAAATTCCACATCATCAGTATAATTACGGGCAAGCTTAATTGATTTAACCGCCATGGCTGTCGCATCATCTAAGCTCATACGTAGCTTGTGTTCTAAATGCAAAGGGCTGGTAGCAATAAAAGTATGAATTCGACTTTGTTGTGCTGTGCGAAGTGCTTCGCCACAGGCTTCAATATCTTTAGCAACAGCGCGTGCTAAACCACAAATAATAGGGCCTTTCACTTCTGTAGCTATACGTTGCACTGAACGAAAATCGGCAGGGCTCGAAACCGGAAAACCTACTTCCATCACATCCACATTTAGGCGGCTAATAGTATGCGCCAGCTGGATTTTATCTTCTTCAGTCAGGCTCGCTTTAAGCGCTTGCTCACCATCACGTAAAGTGGTGTCGAAAATCCATACTTTATCTTGTTCTTGCATAATCTACCCTTAATTCTCTGCTGCCCTGGATGCGAGATAAAAAAAACCCCGCGATATGCGGGGTTTTTTGTGTTTACTTAATGCAAATACACTAATCCCCGCTCACGTGCGCTTGCAGTAAGAGGTTCAGTTTTAATGTAATTAAATGAGTGTTTTGCATCGTCTTTACTAAATGTGTGTGTTCAGTGAGCCCTATTTTTAACACTTCAAAACTGCGCATGCAAGCATAATCTCACCTTTAAATGGAATGAAAAACCACAATAAAAGAAAATAAATTTCGTATAAAACCAACTTTAAGGTTATATAATTCAAACCAAACCTAAAGCAACCATAATATACTTTACTTTATGGCCGATCCTGCTTAGATAAGTTTTCTATTTTAATGTCAACCTACTCGCCGATAATACAATCCCGATATGCTCAATTAACAACGCCAACTTACTTATTGCATCAATTGCAGCTTTACTCACAGATACTTGAAGTGTCATGTTAGAAATAAAAGGCTAGCCGACATAAAGCAGCCTCTCTAATTGTCACTCATTCAATAAGTGTTATTTATATACATAAAGAGAATATTCTTTTAAAAGCTCTAAACTCGCTTTTTCTACTTTTAAGTTATTTACTTTTTTATGCGAGCCATACCATTGGATGGAGCCTTGGAATTCATCATCAAATGGTAACACTATAAAAGAAGATGTTTCTGAACCAATCGGTGAATTTGGCTCATACCAAATAAGATTACTATCTTGAGAGTAAATCCTCCCAGACTTGCCAGTAATGAGGTAATGGTAATACTTCCAATCCGGGCAACCTCCAAAAACAAATGCATCCATTCCTGTAGACATACTCAGCGTATTATTCATTTGTTCATTGAGCGTTATCCCCTGAGGACCATTCCTTGGCCCACCCATTAAACGAAAAGAACAACTTAAATCGAGGTTGTGAGCATTTATAAAATTTGTCCAATAATCCATATATTTAGACCAAGAAGCCTGCCTTTTTTTCTGCCTTTCTAAAAACTCTTGCTCGCGCTTATTTTGTATCTTTAATTGCAAGGCATTATTGACAACTTCACCATTAATATAGCTCTGCGCGCCTTTAGATTTTAAAAGATCGATGACTTTTGAATTATCATTTGTAATAGCAATGCCTAATGCTGTACTGCGGTCCATGTTTTTATAATTTAAATCAGCACCATACTTTATAAATATCTCAGTATGTTTTGCGTTCCCGCTATTATTGATAGAGTACATCAAGGGTGTGTCGCCAAATACATTCTGATGATTAATATCAACGCCTAGTCTTACTAACTTATCAATATATAACGCCAATGTTCTGTAATTCAAAGAACTAGACATTATATGAAAAGCATTTTCACCCACTTCATTTTCATATGAGTAGTTACAACCATTACTAGCCATGTAGTTCATTAAAGTAAGGTCAGTGGTATCTTTTAAAAGAGTTTCCATACAGACAGGCAAGCTGTCACGACTCTCTTTGCAATTAGGGTCAACCCCACCTTCAAGCGCATATTTAATCAAAGAAAAATAACTATGTTCAATGCCTTGGCTAAGCGTTCTGCAGCTTTTAGCTATTTTTTCATCATCCATAAAATCTTGTAATCGAGGAGTAACTTTTTTACCACCTCGAATAATCTCTACATCTAAAACTCGCTCATAATAACCACTGTTGTTTTTTTTATAATACAAATAGCTCGCCCAAGCGATAAGGCTCAGTAATACAAAACTTAAAAATATTTTTTTCATCTGTTATTCCTTAACGTAATTTATTAGAAGTTCCTTTTTTTTACACAACCGAATAGTGTATTATATTTACCGAAAATACGATATTACTTTTGCATTTTCAATAGTCATGTAAGACACGGAAACATTTTATAAAGGATTATTTATGCCAAAGCATACTGCTTTTAAGATCATTACATACCTCATTTTTGTCACTTTGCTTGGTTGTGAAAAGACTGACCCTGACCCTGACACACAAAAAAACGAATCTAAAGCAACCCAACCCATAGCTTTAAAAGAAGATATCACCGACGCTGCGCAATTTGATCAAGAGCGTATCCAGTTTTTGTGGCAGGGACCTCAGCAAGAAAAAAGAACGATATGGAGCATCAAAATAGATGGAACAGATCTTCGCCAGGTGCTTGATGAGAAAGAACTTTCATTCAACACCCCTCCTGGCGGTAATGGTGGGCACATAACATACCTTTCTCGCTCACCAAATAACCGCTATTTAGCGCTAATTATGTACCAAGAAGTCATTGTTTATGATCTGTTAACTCGAGATCACCTTATCATCGGTGAAGCAGTAAGAGGCCAACCACAACTGATAATTTGGAAAGATAATACCTTCAATGTTTACATGTCTAAATTTGGCGACCACTCGCGAAACTTATATGTCGACTTGAACAACCTAACAGTAACAGAGAAAAAAGAAAATAGTGATACGGTCTATTTAAAAGATGGTTCAACTCTCTCTTTTCACAAGTTTCATATGAGTAAATACAAGGACGATAAAAGGCTCTTTAAAATTGATCTAGATGGGTATGATAAACTTAACAAACCATATCTAAATGGATACGATAAACTTAATGAACTATATCTTAATAATGAACAAACACATGGGCTACTGCACACTAAAGAAAGGTCTTTTTACTTTAATATAACAACTGGAAAAATACTCAGCACCTTCGATAATAACTTTTTTACACCGTGGCATATTAACCATGCTAATAGCCAACTAATAGGCACTGACAAAGAGCATAAACAGTTAACCTTTTATAATATAACGACAAAAACAACAACAAACATTTTAACCTCCGCCACCAAATTAAGAATAATAAGCCCACTTAAAGCAAGTGCCTACAATCAAGAAAAGCCCTCCCTTTTACCTAAACTCTCAAACTTACCAAAAGGGTACATTTACGGAGACCGCAAAGTCGATGAAAATTATTATTTTGGAGAAAAAGTTGATGGAAAAGCAGAAGGTTATGGGGAAATGTATCAACGTTACACTCACCTTTGGCAATATCAAGAAAAAAACAATACTCTGATACCGCTTCACTATAAAGGAAATTGGAAAGCGGGTGTATTTGAGGGTAATGGCGAGGTTATTTATACAAACGGTAGTCGCTATAAAGGAGAGTTTTCTTCTTACCTTCATCACGGTCAAGGACGTTTTACTGATAAAGACGGAAACGGCTTTGATGGAAGCTGGAACAAAGGACAAAAACATGGCCGTGGCCTCTGCCTTACCTACCGTAAACCAACTCCATGTGAATACTACTACAATGCAATAGTTACTTATGAGGGAGAGCTAGACGACAACGGCATACGTAACGGTACGGGTACTTTTAGTTGGGTACCTTACATTAAAAAAAACATCTATAAAGGTAACTTCAAAAATGATTTATTTCACGGTCAAGGCGTGCTAACCAAGACCTATTATAGTAACGACGTTTATAAAGGGCAATGGCAATTGGGCCTGCGCCACGGTCAAGGCACACAAACCAATGGCGAAACTCATTATGAAGGACAATGGAAAGCCGATAAGCGCCATGGTAAAGGTACACAAACTAAAGGCAACATTCGCTACGAAGGCATGTGGCGAGTCGATTATTATAATGGTCAAGGAACATTAAATGAAAATGGTAATATCTACAGTGGACTATTCAGTGCTGGCTGGCTATTTGGTCAAGGCACATATAAAAACAAAAATGGAGACAGCTATAACGGAGAATTTGAATACTCCCGTTACAATGGATATGGAGTAATGAACTACGCAAATGGTGATCAATACAGTGGCCAATGGCTATCCCACATGAGGTGGGGTAAAGGCAAGTTAACCTTAGCAAATGGTGACTTTTATGATGGCGATTGGGACAACGATACAAAGCATGGCGAAGGAGTCTGTCAAGAGAATTCAGAGGAATACCCATGCCAATACTTTCGTGGTTATAAATTACATAATATACGTGATGGTTATACAAAATCTAGAGTTATCATAGACGATGGCTACGGTGAGGTGTTGGGCGACTATATTGGGGAGCTTGAAAACAATATCCCCCATGGACAAGGGTCATTTATAAATAAATATCAACGTTTTTATATTGGTCACTTTGACCACGGTCTATTCAATGGTCAGGGGATATTACTAACTTCACATCATGGCATTATCTATGATGGTATGTGGATCAAAGGCAAACCTAATGGCTACGGAAAAACGAATATATTTGAAGGGCACTGGAAAGATGGCGTGGCTCATGGAGTAGGTAAGTTACATATAGGTATTAACAGCACGAGGCGTATTATTAAAGGTAACTGGCAAGATGGAGAAATCAGTGAGGGAACTATTATATACCAAGATGTTGATTATATAGAAGATAAAGCTATTTACACTAATAACTGTGTTTATACTGGGAGGTTATCGTTATCTATTAATACAAAAATTACCTATTCAACAAGTGACATGACTTTTGTTAAGGTCACCCCACAAGGGAAATGTGTACGTGTAGAACAAGAAAAAGAACACAACACTAATGCTTTGAGTAAAAACCATTTACAAAAGGATAGCAAATGAAACGTATTATAGTATCGATATTAGTCATTTGTTTTAGCTTAGGCGAGTGCGAACATGAAGCTCGAGCTCAAGTCCCACCTAAAATGGAAGCACAGCAAATCAAACAACCATTACTTGACTTGTTTGCCAAGCCAAAGTTGACAACTGAAAAAGCTAAACTAGAGGAAGCGCTTATTCTAAAAGCAATAGCAGATGACCCTTCGGCCCAAATCGCATTAGCAAATATGTATGAAAATGATAACCAACAAAAACGCGCCTTATTTTGGTATCAGCAAGCAGTTGAACATGGCGGTATAGATGAAGAAAATGCCATTCTTAAATTTTCTCAACAAAAACTAGCACAAAGTAACGACCCTAAAGATATATTTATGTGGACAAAGTATGCAGCTGAACACGGCGATATTAGCGCACAAGAAAAAACAATGGAATACTATCGTAGGGGTCAAAAAGTTAAAAAAAACCTTATTGAAGCCGAAAAATGGCTAAGAAAACTAATTAGCCACGAAGCCAAAAAACCTACATTTAAACTGGTAGAGCTACAGTTAGATACAATTAATTCAAATAGAGAAAAGAACATCCCTAGCGCGATTGCCCTAGCCAAAAAACTCGCTGAATCGGGGTCTGTAGACGCGGCTTATTTTTTAGGTTGGTTGCACCAATTTGGCTCATTGTTGGATAAAGATATTACCAAAGCGATTTACTGGTATAAAAAAGCAGCCGAGTTAGCTGATATTCGTGCATATCGCAGTTTAGGGTGGATATATCACTCTCACTATAACGATAATAAAGCAGCCGCTCACTGGTATGAAAAATCTGCTTATTTAGAAGATCAAGTATCTCAGTTTAATTTAGCCGTTTTATATCACTTAGGGAAAGGGGTAGATAAAGATTTAAAAACTGCAGCCCAACTGTATGAAAAAGCAGCTTATACAGGGCATAATTCCGCAAGAATTAATTTGGCTAATATGTATGCGAATGGTATTGGGGTGAGCAAAAATAAAGAGCTGGCCGAGCAATATTATAACGGTTATCAGCATATAAACCTCGCGACTGAAAAAAAACAAAGTCAGCTAAATATAGAACCAAATATTGATTATATAAAAATAGATATAGCAGATTTGGATTTATCAACTCAAAACTTTTATACGCTCCATGAACGTTTAGGAATTTATAGCCACTCAATTGATATAAGTAAACTTCCCGTTTTAGAAGATAACTCAGTGATCCTATTATTTGTTAATATACCAACTTTAGGGCATTACTCTGTAAGTAAAGGAACAAAAAGTAGCTTATACCAACGAACTCTTATTAATGATGTAACTATTAATAATTTTAGATCTGGTAATTTATAACACAATAAAACGTTGGTCCATTATCATGGGTCAACGTTCATAATAAGCGCTTAAATAGGATAATTAAAAACATCACTCCAGTATTATGGACGGCATTACGGGCACATCCGAATACGGATTGTAAAGATCTTTATAGGCTACACCTTTTAAAATGTAAGTAGGATCTTCCCCATTTCTAAGATCTTGTAATAAATCAAAATCACCACTTTTAGGTATGTCGGTAAATTTTATATTTACATAAGCATTACCATCGAAAACACTAGATATTGACCTAATCTGCTGCCAGTCATGTTGTTTGTTTCTAAAAATCAATTGCGCTTGGCCATAATTAGGGTTACTGGCATTAACTTTGTAAACGTATTCATAATCACTGCTGGTAATTATTACTTTATTCAATTGGTTAACTTGGATTGGCACCAGCGGCGAAGCTTTAATACTAGCCGCCCCGAGCGAATTTTGCGATAGTAGCGCACTTAAGGCAACAATGACTGTTGTGTATCTTTTCAAAAAAAGCATTTTTCCCTCCTTGGTAAATTAAGATATGTTTATACTTTCACTTAAACTTTGTAGTAGAGCAACAACCAGCCACTATACTACGGCATAACATTAAACCATTGTTGTTCCTACTAGGTTTACCCATTAATGATAGTCGCACACTCTTCTCAACTGTTCTAGCAATCGTTTTTCCGATTTATTTTTGCACAATGGCTGTCAAGACAATAGTAAAGCTTTTTATCATCGTCATAGCATTGTTGCATTAATCTGGCTTGATATTCGCTATCGCTCAACGTTAATAGATTATTCAGCTCAGATATTACTGATTTATTTTGCATGTCCCACTTTTGCGTTCTCAGCTTTTGATCATTATTATTAATTACAGCGGTGTAAACCTAAAGTATCCCCAGAATTAGCCTTTATATATCAATGAACTAATAGTATTAAAAAATGTGGGAAGCGAGGGAACATTCATGGTGTTTTGTGATCTTATGAATCGCTTAAAAACAACAGAGCTA
>NZ_JACJEW010000269.1:0-338 GCF_014164315.1 Pseudoalteromonas sp. SG44-1 | reverse complement strand
CTGGCAATGTCCTACTTTCACATAGCAAATGCTACACTATCATCGGCGCTGTTTCGTTTCACTACTGAGTTCGGCATGGGGTCAGGTGGGTCCAAAACGCTATTGTTACCAAGCAAATAGGGTGCGAAGGAGTAATGACAAAGCACGTAGTGCTTACATTTCCTTTGCGCAAGGTGCCTCAACTTTAACGCTACGCGCTAAGAGTCACCTTATAAATTTGGAATTCTGATAATAAAAGTTTTCAGTAAATCTACTTTAGTCTATTAACTTCTTGCGCTATCAACTATCACATAAAACGCGTTTGGCGTTGTATGGTTAAGCCTCACGGGTAATTAGTA
>NZ_JACJEW010000268.1:0-340 GCF_014164315.1 Pseudoalteromonas sp. SG44-1 | reverse complement strand
CAACATCGGTAGCTTTCACGTTTTGCCCATTATCAGCTTGATCTGCATTTAGTGAGCTTTCACTGCCAGCCTGAGTATTGTCAGCTTTTGGTTGAGTAGGCTCAGTCACTTGCTGAGTAGCATTGACTTGAGCTGTTGAAGCAGCACCCGTATTCAGCAGGGTATTGCCTGTACCAACATCGGTAGCTTTCACGTTTTGGCTATTATCAGCTTGTTCTGCATTTAGTGAGCTTTCACTGCCAGCCTGAGTATTGTCAGCTTTTGGTTGAGTAGGCTCAGTCACTTGCTGAGTCGCGTTAGCTTGAGCCGTTGAAGCCGTAGCCGCCGTATTCAGCGGGGC
>NZ_JACJEW010000267.1:0-348 GCF_014164315.1 Pseudoalteromonas sp. SG44-1 | reverse complement strand
GCCACCCAACACCAACCAGAAAACTGGACACGCGCTATTTTTACCATTAATCGCCAAGGTCAATTTAATCTCAACTTTGAGCGTGATAATAATGATGATGACGTTATTACCGCACAACAAACACATTAATTCATAACCTAGATTCAAATAAATAATTTACCGCTCTTTAACAACATGGATATTGTTAGGCTAGGCACTAACAGAATCTAAAGTTAGCGCCCTAGCCTTTCATTTTTGCACAAGTAAATTCGAGTCTACGCATTCGTAGCAGCGGGTTTACCCCGCGACATAATTCCCCCGCAGCCCACAACGAATTATTATTTGATGATAAAGCCAATGACAGCAACG
>NZ_JACJEW010000266.1:0-350 GCF_014164315.1 Pseudoalteromonas sp. SG44-1 | reverse complement strand
TTTTCAATATTCTTGATTTTTTTCTCGCCACCCATAAATAAAAATGGCGCAAAGCCGTACACTTCATCAGCATTGAGTGGGCCATGTTTTTTTAATGCCGCAGGAAAAAGTGGTTTCTTTTGGTTATTTTTTATATCAAGTCGCTCAGGGTCTTGCAGTGCTATAAAATCTTTTGCAGTTTGGTTAGCCTTGCCAGCTTCAATATCTTGCTGATTTCCTTTTTTCGTTCGCATCCAATTAAGGTAAGGGCTGATTTCCACAGAATGTCCGGTTTTCTCACCGTAGAGTTTTAAATTGCCCCAGGCATTACGCGCTATAACATAATAAATATCATCTTGCTCAAACGGGGT
>NZ_JACJEW010000265.1:0-352 GCF_014164315.1 Pseudoalteromonas sp. SG44-1 | reverse complement strand
ACGGCCATTGGTTTAACCCTAACTCATTGGCCTTTTTAACGTAATTAGCCACAGTGCCAGGGGAGATATTTAAGCTTCTGGCAATCTCTCGATGGGATAATTTTGCTGAATATTTCAGCCGTAAACGGAGTTTTTCAAGTTAGTTGTCGCCTCAAGTTAAATTTTATGCCACCCGCATTTCTTCTTTTTTCTCAGGGTTTAAATTTACTTCATTTATCATTGACCAGTCTCGTGACTTTCCTGACCAACGACTTGGGTTATTCAATTTAGCTGCGTCGTTTACCTGCTGACGCTTGGCTAATATCTCTTTATCTAAACCTGAATGACGCTGATTTGGCGTGACAAATTTTAT
>NZ_JACJEW010000264.1:0-352 GCF_014164315.1 Pseudoalteromonas sp. SG44-1 | reverse complement strand
CCCGTCCGCCGCTCGTCAGCAAAGTAGCAAGCTACTCTCTGTTACCGCTCGACTTGCATGTGTTAGGCCTGCCGCCAGCGTTCAATCTGAGCCATGATCAAACTCTTCAATTAAAAGTTTTTTCTTCTCACTCAATTAAGAGATGAGACTGCTCAATGAATTCTGAATTTATTTAACATCTTTCGATGTTGAATTGACTGTGCTGAATAATTACCGAAGTAACTATTCTGTTGGTCACTCAGTTTAAATTGAGACTCTAAATTTGTTTGCCTCACTACCTAAGTAGCTTGGCTGTTAGAACTCAATCTGTACGAGTGCCCACACAGATGATTGCTTTATATTGTTAAAGAAC
>NZ_JACJEW010000263.1:0-353 GCF_014164315.1 Pseudoalteromonas sp. SG44-1 | reverse complement strand
TATGCTCTTTAAAAATTTGGAAAAGCTGATAATAAAATTCGTATAAATACAGTGTATTTGTACAGAGTTTTCAAAAGTAAAAAAGAATGATAGCAGTATCATTCAGTGCCATTTAATGAACGTTTCGTTTGTTGATTGGTATCTACTTTAGTATTCAATATTAACTTCTGGCGAAGTTAAACTGTCACTAACGTATGACTAAACTTTACTGTTTAGTATTGCGAAAGCAAGACCCGTTTGGGTTGTATGGTTAAGTGACTAAGCGTACACGGTGGATGCCTTGGCAGTTGGAGGCGATGAAGGACGTATTAACTTGCGATAAGCCTAGTCAAGCTAGTAAAAAGCACTTGAGA
>NZ_JACJEW010000262.1:0-355 GCF_014164315.1 Pseudoalteromonas sp. SG44-1 | reverse complement strand
TCAACGGTGTATTGCCTGTATTAACCTCGGCATCATTCACGTTTTGAGCGTTATCAGCTTGAACATCATTTAATGAGTTATCAATGTCAGCCTGAGCATTATCTGCTTTTGGTTGAGTAGGCTCATTCACTTGCTGAGTAGCATTGGCTTGAGCTGTTGAAGCCGTATTCAACGGTGCATTGCCTGTACCAACATCGGTAGCTTTCACGTTTTGGCTATTATCAGCTTGATCTGCATTTAGTGAGCTTTCACTGCCAGCCTGAGCACTATCTGCCTTTGGTTGAGTAGGCTCAGTCACTTGTTGAGTAGCGTCAGCTTGAGCCGTTGAAGCTGTAGCCGCCGTATTCAACGGTGT
>NZ_JACJEW010000261.1:0-355 GCF_014164315.1 Pseudoalteromonas sp. SG44-1 | reverse complement strand
TCCAGTACTATTTATTTTAATAGTAGCGTTTTAATTTATATGTGGGTGATTAGCTCAGTTGGGAGAGCATCGCCCTTACAAGGCGAGGGTCACTGGTTCAAGTCCAGTATCACCCACCACATATAGAACCTGTTATTATATTAGTAGTTGCATGTTTTAAATTTGTAATATGAGTCACAAGCTCAGTTGGAAAAAAGAGAGCATCACCGCTATTTACAAGTAACGGCGAAGTTCACTGGTTAAAGTCCAGTACTATTTATTTTAATAGTAGCGTTTTAATTTATATGTGGGTGATTAGCTCAGTTGGGAGAGCATCGCCCTTACAAGGCGAGGGTCACTGGTTCAAGTCCAGTAT
>NZ_JACJEW010000260.1:0-365 GCF_014164315.1 Pseudoalteromonas sp. SG44-1 | reverse complement strand
GCGCATTTCAAAGCCTTTACCACAGACACGGTCAAAGCAAATAAACCCCTCAAACAAAAAGATACTGTTCAATATGAAAGTCAACCAGCACAGCTAAAGCAATTTGGTGGTAATCATATTAAAGGCACGATCCCCTTTGCCTTACTGGATTACATTGAATTAGTCGACTGGAGTGGCCGCCAGATAGATCCAAAGAAAAAAGGGCATATCAACAAAAGCATACCAAAAGTGCTCCTGACGTTGAATATAGAAGAAGCGCAATGGCTTGAATCAATTCAACGTTTCAGGCAGCAGTACTCAAATTTTGCAGGCAGCAAACAACGGTTAAAGCAGCAAGCCGCCAGCAACGATGTAAAATGGTACAA
>NZ_JACJEW010000025.1:0-69947 GCF_014164315.1 Pseudoalteromonas sp. SG44-1 | reverse complement strand
CAAAGGTCAAAGGTCAAAGGTCAAAGGTATTTTAAGGATAATATGTTTAAGCGTGTAGGTTGGGGGTTATTAATTCTAGTGCTAAGTGTACTTTCACTTGGCTATATTTTTCGCATGCCGATCACCTTGCATTTTGTTGCTCCTTCACTTCATCAAGCTGGAGTTGAACTGCATTGTTTGGATTGGTCGTTAACAACCAATCTGGATCTCCATGTACAGCGAGCATGTATTGGCTATCAAGGGCAGTTGCTTGAATTAGCTGATATTACGGCCAATACTCAAAACATTACGGTTAACCGTGCAAATTTAATACTGGTAACCCCCGATTCTTCGAGTGAGCCTAGTGTGGCTAAAAAGCTTGCTTTGGCGCTACCGCAAGCTCGCCCGTTGTTACACCTAAAACGTTTAGTGATCACTCATTCTCAATTAAAAAAACCACTTATTATCAGCATAAATGAGCCGGTGTTAAATGAGTTTGTTGTTACTGGTGATGTGAAAGCTGAGGTTGACGTTAAAAATACCAAGTTGGCAGGAAATATTGAGCTTGATGAGCGACTACTTTCTACAGTTAAGGCCGCGACTGTAAACTCGATTGCAGGACTTAATTTAACTAGCCAAAATAGATTCGCTTTTGATGGTATTGTACTTGATATAGACACTCAGCTAGGTGCTGATTTCACTTACGCCATCAATACCTGCTCGATGACAATTAAAAGTAGTGGCAAAGTCAGTAGTCACTATAACTTAAATTCAAAAACATTAACCCTAGATGCTCAGCAATTAGCAACAACACTCAATGGCAAAAATGAGTGTTTACAAAGTTTGGCTGGTGTTATCGATGATGATGCACAGCAGCAATTTGTTACTCGGCAAATACCGTTAAATTGGCGATTAGTTTTACCTAGTAAGATAATTGTGCAAGACACTCAATTGACATTAGATCAGCTAACATTGCAGGCAGGATCACAACTGCTCATGAATGTTAAACAGTTAGCGGTTGATATAAATAACCCTTTAGAAACCCTATTGGCACAATTCGCGTTGTCGTTTTCGAGTGATGATATTGCATTATTAGATATAGCCGCGAGTGTTGTTAGCAGTGATATTGATGGTAACTATCAGTTAAAAGTGGCTGCGCTGCCTGATTTTATCGATGTTGATGCGCAGCATATTAGTGCACAAGGGCATTTTTCAATAAATAGCATATTGGCTGCACAGCCTGCTCTCGAATTGTCAGCACAATTAGCGCTGGGGCAATTAAAAGTGCATGATATTGGTATTGATAATTACCAAGCAACTTTTAAGGCGAAGCTACAAAGTAATCAATACTTAACCGCTAGCTTATCGAGTCAGATTGATACTGTTAATATGGGGAGTATTAAACTATCTCAGCTGACGAATCAGCTAACTGCTGCAGGAAGTTTGTCAGCAGGAGAATTGTTTTTTGATTTAACTAGTGAAACAAAGTTAGCCAAGCTACAAACGGAAGAGTTACGACTTAACGATATTCGTATAAGCTCAACAGGTTTACAAAGTCGTGCTCTGCAAGCATCTCATCATATATATGTAGAGGGGATAGAGCTTGTGGCAATGCATAATATAACAAGCACAGCTCATCCATTTGAGGTGATAATTTCAGAGCAGTTAGTTACTAAGCTTAACCCACTGCTTCATCAATTTGTGCCGCTTGCAACCTTAACAGATGGTAAAGTCAGTGGCCGTATTGCTGGTGATATTAATCTGCAACAGGCCGATCTCTCTTTACAGCTAGTCGGTGTAAGTGGTTTATACACAGATTACCTTGCTAAGCATTTTAATACTCAATTTACAGGTCGTTATGATTCAGGGCAGCTTAATGTTGTGCCTTCTACATTTGAACTAAATGAATTACGAGCTGGTGCTGTGGTGAAGCAGCTAACAGGGTTTTGGCAAGTACAGGCAAATGAACTTGCTGTTACGGAGCTTACAGGGAAGGTTATGGGAGGGCATTTTTTGCTGGATAAATATCGCCTTACAGAAGAGCCGCAACAAGCATTAGTTACATTTGACAATATAGATGCTAGCAAGGTCATTACCCTTGATGCTAAATCGGGTATTAGCTTAACTGGAAATGTAGCTGGACACTTGCCTGTTTATTTCACAAAAGCAGGTATTGAGGTTAAAGGTGGGCAGCTTGTTAATCAAGGTGCTGCTAAATTACTTATCACTGATAATGCAGCTTTTAATTCGGTAAAGGCTCAACAACAAGAGTTAGGGCCTATACTTGGCTTGCTTGAAAATTTAGATATTCAGAGTATTAAAAGTAGTGTTAACTTAAAACCTGACGGCTGGATGACCTTAGGCGTTAATTTGCAAGGGTATAATCAACAGCAAGCACAGCAAGTTAATTTTAACTATAATCATGAAGAGAACGTGTTCACACTATTACGAGCACTGCGCTTAAGTGATGAAATTACGCAAAAAGTTGAACAAGAGTATTCAACAAAAGGAAGTAATAATGACTAAATGGTTAGTAATATTAACCGCATTGGGATTACTCAGTGCATGTACGCATCGTGTTGAGGTGGCCGCTAAGGAACCTATTACAATTAACTTAAATGTTAAGGTCGATCATGAAATCCGCGTAAAAGTTGATAGAGAACTCGACAGTTTATTTAGTGATGACAGCGAATTATTTTAAGGAGCAAGTATGAATATAGTAAAAAATAAAAAACTAAGCATTGTCACTTTATTAAGTGCGGTGTGTTTGTCGTTTTCGGCTTGGGCCATTTCGTTAGATGATGCAAAAAATCAAGGGCTAGTGGGTGAGGACAGCTCGGGTTATTTAGGCCTTGTGGTGCAAAATGCAGAGGCAAAAGTGGTTGTCGATGAAATTAATGCTAAACGTAAAGCACAATATTTAAAGCTCGCTAAAAAGAACAACTTGTCGCTTTCTCAAGTAGAAGCGCTGGCAGCTGCTAAAACGATTGAAAAAACCCAATCGGGTCACTTTGTTGAAGTGAACGGAGAATGGGTTAAAAAGTAACATTCCTTTTTACTAAAAGCTGAGTGATTAAGCACTCGGCTTTTTACATCCAGCAAGTAATTGTTGCCAAAAGTCGATGCCTTTTCGGCGAGCTAAATTGATGTTGTGATCTGGAATTGATTCGGGTTCATTATAATCATCAAGTGCTGCACTCATGCTAGCCTCACGAATTAGATGTAAGGTAGGAAAAGGCGCGCGGTTAGTGTAATTTGCTGCATCATTGTCATCGCTATCAGCAAACACATAGTCAGGATGAAAGTTGGCTATTTGATATTTACCTTCAAAGCCTTGGGCAACTAATAGCGCATTGGCTAAATCCACTAAATCTAAAAATTCCTCAAAGTCAGTAAAGCCTTGTTCAAACATCAATAATGTAGTCTCTCGAGCCGGTTGTTGATCAAGTTCAATACATTGTTCGATCATCTCCATCACAGCATCATCAATGCTGGTTGCTTGGCTGGTTTGATAATGAATGCAATTATTTTCAACTTCTTTACGGGCAAAGGGGCAAAAGTTATATTTAACAATGACATTAGCTACCCATAAACGGGTTTGTTGTTCTGGTAAGGTTAGTTTTTTTTGTTCAGTCATTGTGTGGCTCTAAAAACTTGTTAATGATGGCGATCGTTTTCGCGATGGCGCCTTGGTTGTTAGCAACACATTGTGCTGCCTGTAGACCTAGCTGCTGGCAAAACGCTGGTTGTTGATGAAGCTCGTATAGTTGCTCCGCTAACATCTTTGTATCGCTTACTTGTATACACCCACCTGATGCAATCAGTTCAGGGTAAACATGGTTGAAATTATAGGTATGCGGGCCTGTTAAAACACCGACAGAAAATGCCGCTGACTCGAGAGGGTTATGCCCGCCACGTGCAATTAAACTGCCGCCAATATAATTGATGTTGGCCATACCATATAAACATTGCAATTCACCTAAAGTATCAGCAAGGAGTACTTGCTCGCTTTGATAGTTATTTTTACTGCGGCGGCTAAAGCTTAATGGTGAGTCTTCAAGCAATGTGGCGACCTTATCAAATTGTTCTGGGTGGCGCGGCGCAATAACTAGCAGTGCATCTGGAATCTGTTTTAGCAGCAGCTGCTGAGCAGCTAATATCAGCTCATGCTCACTAGGGTGCGTGGAACCGGCAACCCAGATAAAGCGCTGATTATTGTATTGGCTTTTTAGGGTATCGACTTTGTCTAACTGCTCACTAGTTGGCTTTATATCAAATTTAATTGAGCCAGTAATATGCACTTTTTGCTCATTGAGGCCAAGCTCAATAAAGCGTTTAGCGTCTTCATGATTATGACTAGCTAAAGCGGAAATTGATTGCATTATAACCTTAGTTAATGGCGCTACTTTTTGATAACCTTGTTGCGATTTTGCTGAAAGCCGCGCATTGAGTATCAGTACAGGAATATTCTGTTGTTTGCACTGCGCCATAAGATTAGGCCAAAGTTCGGTTTCTAAAATACATATTAACGTGGGTTTAACACGCTTTAAAAAGCGCGCTGTAGCACAAGGGTAATCAATAGGTAAATAGGCGCACTGTAACGAGTCTTTAAAATTATTATGTATTTGTTCACGGCCTGTGGGGGTGTTACAGGTTATCATAAATGAATAACTTGGCTGTTGGTATTGTAGCTCTTTAAGCAAAGGCGTTGCAGCAAGTACTTCACCAACTGAAGCGCAGTGGATCACTATTAGATTACCTTTTAATACTGTACTTTCTTGTGAGGTTTTTTTTACTGTAATGAAGCCAAACCGTTCAGCAAAGTGCGCGCGATAACCTGCGTTCTTTTTACCTCTAAGTATATATAAATAAAAGGTTATGAGAGGACTTAGCAAATAAAGAATCAGTGAATAAAAAAAGCGTGCCATTTTTCAGCCTCGAATTATAAACACTAATGATAACGCGGATACCCTTTAAGCAAAATGCGAAATTGTTAAAAAGCGTTAGAACAGAGAGTTTTGGGTGTTTAGTTGCAGCTAATTTGGTAATATTTAACTACCATTATGAAAAATACAGTCGTTATGAAATTCAAATTGATAAAAGCCGTGGTATTAACCAGTTTTATGAGTTGCGCATTGCCTTCACTTGCAACACCAACTGCTTACTTACCAATTGGCATGGATGCACAGCTTGATCATCAGCTCGATACGTTATTTGCCTTGACGTCAGGCACACCGATGACAAAGCCTTACCGCTTAACGGAAGTTGAAGCTGCGCTTGCTAAATTGCAAAATGTACAGCCAAGTTTAGTCGCGGCAATACGTGCTAAAATTAAGCCTTATCAAGGCAGCGATAATATTACTCGAGTAGGTGTTAAGCTGCGTGCTGATGGCAGCAATGCAACTAAACTTGCCAATCAACGTGGTGTGAGCTCTGATGAATGGGGGCAAGTGTTCTTTGAGGGTATTTGGCGTCCTAATGACTATACCTTGATGCAAGTGGGAGTCGATTATCGCGCGAAGCAAAATAAATTCGTTAATTATAACAGTTTTGTCAGCTTTGCCGGTGATGACCTGCAGTTAAATATTGGTTATAAAGAGCATTGGTTTTCGCCGTTTAAGCAGTCAGCTCAGATTATCTCTACTAATGCGCGTACCTCGCCATCTATTTCATTAGGGATGGTGGCACCAGCCCATAACTGGTGGAACTTTGATTTTGAGCTTTATTACTCCGAGCTTGAACATGTTGAAAAAGGCATTAGATATCAAGATGAATTGCACGATGGCACACCTCGCTTAGCTGGCACACATATTAGTTTAGAGCCTGTAGAGGGGTGGAAAATCGGCATGAATCGTATGATGCAATTTGGTGGTGGGCCACGTGATGTTGGTTTTAGCGATGTAGTTAAAGCATTCTTTGACCCTGCAGGTAATGATAATGGTGCAATAGCGGGGGGCCCTGATAATGAACTTGGCGACCAGTTTGCTTCAATAACGAGTGTTGTGAACTTTAATTGGGGTATGCCGGCAGAGCTTTATTTTGAGTATGGCGGCGAAGATACCAAAGAACACAAAAACTACCAATTCGGTAATATTGTTTATAATTATGGCGTGTTCTTACCTCAATTAACTAGCGATATCTCACTTCGCTACGAATATACTAATATGCACAGTCAATGGTATAGAAATTATATATATCCTACTTATGGTAACACTAAAGATGGTTTTGTTATTGGCCACTATGCCGCTGATCAACGTTATTTACATGATGCTGTTCCATCACGTATACATAGTTTAGAAGCCACCTATGCAGCAATATCGGATTCTTTTTGGCGTGCGAAATTCACTTTGCTCGATAATGAAAGTGGTCATGTTGATGAGTTTGGTGTAGTAAGTGAGCAATATGAACAAGGGATCGAGTTACAAATCAGTAATAACCGAAAGTGGCATGAATATAATATTGAAACAACTTTAACTTACGGCGAAGATGTCTTTGGTGATAACTATACGTGGTTGTCAGTGGCACTTTTTTGGTAGTAGCTAGTCAGACTAATTTTGAGAGGATTACCCATGTCTAATATTGATTCTGTAGCGAGCAGCTACCTTGAAAGTTTAACCCGTCACCAAGTATTGTTTGAAACGATGGAAACATACCACCCTCAAGTAATGCAATTGCTTGAAGTTTGCCACAGTACTTTGCAAGCTGGTGGAAAAGTAGTTTGGTTTGGTAATGGTGGCAGCGCAGCAGATGCTCAGCATTTAGCTGCAGAGTTTGTCGTACGCTACAAATTAGAACGTGGCCCATTAGCATCTATGGCGCTAACAACCGACACTTCCATCTTAACTGCGCATAGTAATGACTATCACTTTGACACAGTTTTTGAGCGTCAGGTTCTTGCGTTATGTAAGCCTGAGGATTTAGTGATTGGTTTAACTACCTCTGGTACTAGCGCTAATATTAATTTAGCGCTAGCTGCTGCAAATGAAATAGGTGCTTATACAGTTGCATTTACAGGCCGCGATGGCGGTAAAGTAAAAGATATCGCTAAATTATCCATTATTATTAAAGATGACGAAACCGCACGTATTCAAGAAGCGCATATGTTTATTGGTCATTGGTTATGTGAAGCCATTGATATGGTTGTAGCGGGGCAGAGGTAATGGATCTAGCGTTATTAAAAAACCTGTCTAACGCTAAAATATTAGTGGTTGGTGATGTGATGCTTGACCGTTATTGGCATGGTGATTCAGGGCGCATATCGCCAGAAGCACCTGTGCCAATAGTGAAAGTAAGTAAATTTGAAGATAAAGCCGGTGGCGCCGCAAACGTGGCAAAAAATATTGCCCGTTTAGATGGTAAAGTTGGCTTGTTGGGTTTAATTGGTGAAGATGAAAGCGGCCAAATCTTAGAGCGAATTCTTGCTGATGAACGTATAGATTCACAATTAGTCAGTGTTTGTGATTTGCCAACTATTTCAAAAATGCGTGTGATTAGCCGTCATCAACAAGTCGTTAGACTTGACTTAGAAGAGATGTTTACTGAGCAACACAGCCAACTACTTTTAAACCGTCTGGAATTAGTATTAGATGAGTACGACTTTGTTTTATTCTCAGATTATAATAAAGGCTCATTAAGCTTGATCCAGCAAATGATAAAACTTGCTAAAGGTGCTGGAAAAACAGTTCTAATTGATCCTAAATCCTCAGACTTAAACTTATATCGCGGTGCTGATTTTATTACTCCTAACTTGAATGAATTTAAGCTTGCCGGTGGTAAAACAGATTCGGAACAGCATTTAGCAGACAGTGCTCGAGCACTGATCAGCGATGCAGGGATCGCGGCCATGCTATTGACTCGCTCAGAGCAAGGTATGTCACTTATTAGTGCCGATGAAAAACACGATTTTGCAGCGCAACAGCTTGAAGTCAGTGATGTTACCGGTGCTGGTGATACTGTTATTGCAACTCTGGCGGTGATGTTAGGTGCAGGAATGCAGCCTAAAGATGCAGTGGAAATTGCTAACCTTGCGGCTGGAATTGCAGTGAGTAAATTAGGGGCAGCTACGGTATCGCCTGAAGAGTTAAGTCGTAAGTTAGGTCAATACTTACAAAAAACCGGTGAGCATTATCAAACCCCATTTGATGATGTGCTTCAGCATATTGAGTTTGCAAAGCAAAATGGTGAAACTATCGTGTTCACCAATGGTTGTTTTGACATTTTACATGCGGGGCATGTGCGTTACTTAGCACAAGCCAAAGCACGTGGAGATCGTCTAGTCGTCGGTTTAAATAATGATGAATCAATAACGCGTTTAAAAGGTCCAGAGCGCCCTATTAACCCGCTTGATGAGCGTGCTATGGTGCTGAGCGCTTTGGCATCAGTTGATTGGGTAATTCCATTTGGTGCAGTTGAAGAAAACGATACACCCGCTAAATTAATTGAGCTGATCAGTCCTGATATCTTAGTAAAGGGTGGAGATTACACTGTTGAACAAATTGCAGGCGCTGATCATGTACTTCGCCATGGCGGAAAAGTTGAAGTACTTGAGTTTTTAAATGGCTGCTCTACGTCAAAAGTGATCAGTAAAATAAAGGCTTAACGGCTATATTTTAAGAGTGGACTGGTATGCTGTGTGTAACTGCTGCCAGTCTGTAGTTTGCCAATGCATTACTTTATTTCGGCCTTGCTCTTTATGAAACGAACGAGCAAGGCGGGTCATATTAGCTTGTTGCCAATTACTGGCGGGGAGTTTTAGTTCACCGCGGTCAAAGTCAATAATGTATATCTCGCCCGTTTCATCAAATAGAATGTTGTTAATATTCAAATCAGCGTGATACACCCCATGATTATGAAAATCCGCAATCGTGTGTGCTACTTTAATTAACTCTTGTGCGCTAAAGGGACGTTGTTTTAATATATCAAGCACACTTTGTGCGCCTGCAACAGCTTGAGTAATTATATCGCCACGGTAAATTAAGCCAGCTTGCGATATTTTAGCTGCAATCGGCTTTGGTACATTTAGACCTAATTCGCACAGTTTCATCATTAATGAAAACTCTTGGTAAACACGGGTTTTTTCCAGTCCAAAAAACACATATTGATCACTTAGCACTTTACCCACTAAACCGCCACGCCAATAATGCCTGAGCACTGCTGTTAGCCCGTTATGGCAGAAAAACCATGCAGTTGCGCGACCTTTTTTGGCGCCGACAATTTTTCCTTGCTGCTGCCAATATTCATTATCAAACCAATTTAAGCTAATTTCGGCACTATGCTCAGGATGGCTTAAAATAATGTGTTCATTGATGGTTTGCTGGTTAAACATGGCGTACTTATTTTATTGCAGGTGATAGTGCTATCTTAACCTGTTTTAAAGCCGAGCATAAGTGCTTGCAATAGTGGGTGGTTAATTTAAGATCATGGTAATTATCCAGCATAAAGCAAAGGACACCTGTGACTGACTCAACCACCTATTCAGATATTTGTATTTTAAGACTCTCAGCAATTGGTGATGTTTGCCATGGCGTATCTGCAGTGCAGGCAATTCAAAAAGCGCACCCCAATGCAAAAGTTACCTGGGTGGTCGGCAAAATTGAAGCCATGTTACTAGCTGATTTACCCGGTGTTGAGCTGGTGGTGTTTGATAAAAAACAAGGCAAAGCAGCCTATCAGCAATTAAAACAACAATTTAAAGGGCGTAAGTTTGATGTGTTGCTGCATATGCAAGTGGCACTTCGAGCTAACTTAGTGGCGCGTTGTATTCCTGCAAAAGTTAAAATTGGTTTTGATTGGGCGCGCTCAAAAGAATTGCATAGCTTGTTTATTAACCAGCGCATTGCACCACAGCAGCAGGCTCATGTGTTAGAAGGCTTTAAAGGCTTTGCGCAGGCGATAGGTGTACCTGATTATCAACCAAACTGGCAAATGCCAGTCAGCGAACATGATCAAAGTAATGCTGATGAATTACTTGGTACGGAGCGATTAGAGGGGCGAATTTTTGTGATTTCTCCAGCTGCCAGTAAAAAAGAACGCAATTGGCTGGCTGAACGCTATGCTAAGCTTGCAGAACATGCCTACAAGCAAGGGTTTCATGTGGTGATCACGGGTGGCCCGACAGAGCTTGAAGTGACGCTCAGTGATGACATTATTGCAGCCACTACAACGCCAATCCTTAATTTAGTGGGTAAAACCAAACTCAAAGAGTTGCTTTGCGTACTTAAACGAGCTGCATTGGTATTAGCACCTGATACAGGCCCAGCTCATATGGCCGTCACCGTAGGCACTCCCGTTATTGGTTTATATGCCCACTCAAACCCGAAACGCACTGGACCCTATTTATATCAAAATTACGTGGTTGAGGTGTATCACCAAAACTTACTCAAGCAAACTGGTAAAACCGCTGAGCGATTACCTTGGGGTACGCGGGTTAAAGGCAGTGATCTAATGAGCCAAATAAGTGTTGATGAAGTAGCTTTGATGTTTGACCTTGTGGTTGAGAAAGAGCAATTATGAGCAATATCAATAAAGCCTTATTTTTAGACCGTGATGGCGTGGTTAATATCGATCATGGTTATGTTTATGAGTCGGATAAATTTGAATTTGTGCCAGGCGTATTTACTGCATGTAAGGCGTTTGCGGATGCAGGCTATAAACTGATCATAGTGACTAATCAATCTGGTATTGGCCGTGGTTACTATTCAGAGGCGGATTTTCACGCTTTAACACAGTGGATGATAGCCCAATTTGCTGCGCATCAAGTAAAGGTGACGGATGTTTACTTTTGCCCACACCACCCGAAAAAAGCATTACCCGAATACCTCAAAGAGTGTGATTGTCGTAAACCAGCTCCGGGCATGTTACTGCAAGGTATCGCTGATCATCATATCAATCCAGCTTGCAGCATTATGGTTGGAGACAAACTAAGCGACATGCAAGCGGCAAGTAAAGCGGTTATTGGCACTCGGGTGCTTGTACGATCCGGGCAGGAGTTTGATGCGGTAGCCATCGACTCGGCAGATCATGTTTGTGATTCGTTAGCAGACTTACCCTCAATATTGCTATAGCCCAATGTAAACTGGCAGCATAAGTTGTCAGTTCCTTATTTCTGCGATGAACTACAAACAGTGCATTTGTTTGACTAAACTTTTACAATAGCCACAAAGATGAGCCGTGTTAACTTAAGTACGCTCACCCCGTTCAATAATTTGGAGATTACAGATGAGAGCATCTGCGTTTTTTACTCAGCTTCAGCAGCAAATTGAAGATGTAAAAGCCGAAGGCTTATATAAAAATGAGCGTATTATTACTTCGCAGCAGCAAGCACAAATTCAAGTTGCTTCTGGTGATAAAGTTATTAACTTCTGTGCAAATAATTACTTAGGTTTAGCGAATAGCCCTGAGCTGATCCAGGCTGCACAAAACGGCTTAAATGACCATGGCTTTGGTGTTGCGTCAGTACGCTTTATTTGTGGTACACAAGACATTCATAAAACATTAGAGAAGAAGATCAGTGAATTTTTAGAAACGGAAGACACGATTTTATATTCATCATGTTTTGATGCCAATACCGGTTTATTTGAAACAATTTTAGGCGCTGATGATGCGATTATCTCTGATTCGTTAAATCATGCTTCTATCATTGATGGCGTTCGTTTATGTAAAGCAAAGCGCTTCCGTTATGCAAATAATGATATGGCAGATCTTGAAAAGCAATTGATTGCTGCCGATGAAGCGGGTGCAAAAACAAAATTAATCGCCACCGATGGTGTGTTCTCAATGGATGGGGTTATTTGTAATCTTGAAGCGGTCTGTGACCTTGCTGATAAATACAATGCACTTGTTATGGTTGATGACTCTCATGCCGTTGGCTTTGTCGGTGAAAACGGCAAAGGCACACCTGAGTACTGCAACGTGCTAGACCGTGTTGATATTATTACCGGCACTTTAGGTAAGGCGCTTGGCGGTGCATCGGGTGGTTATACATCAGGTAAAAAAGAAATAGTTGAATGGTTACGCCAGCGCTCTCGCCCATATTTATTCTCAAACTCATTAGCGCCTTCAATCGTTACAGCATCAATCAAAGTATTAGAAATGCTCGAAAATGGCAGTGAATTGCGTGCTAAGTTATGGTCAAACGCTAAATACTTCCGTGAGCAAATGGAAGTGGCTGGATTTACCTGTGCGGGTAAAGATCACGCGATTATTCCAGTAATGTTAGGTGATGCTAAAGTTGCGTCGGCAATGGCTGATAAGTTATTAGCAGAAGGCATTTACGTCACTGGTTTTTCATTCCCAGTGGTGCCAAAAGGCCAAGCGCGTATTCGTACACAAATTTCTGCTGCGCACAGCATTGAGCAATTAGATACCGCAATTGACGCCTTTACCCGTATTGGTAAAGAAATGGGCATTATCTAATTAATTTATTTTAAACCGTTGCCTTCGCAGCGGTTTTTTTATTGAGTGTGATTCATGAAAGCATTATCTAAATTAAAAGCAGAACCAGGTATTTGGATGACGGATGCGCCAAAACCTGAAGTTGGGCATAACGATTTATTAATCAAAATTCGTAAAACCGCTATTTGTGGTACTGACGTACATATTTATAAGTGGGATGAGTGGGCGCAAAACACCATTCCTACGCCTATGGTAGTAGGTCATGAATATGTCGGTGAAGTGGTTGATATGGGTCAAGAAGTTCGCGGTTTTAGTGTTGGTGACCGAGTATCGGGCGAAGGGCATATTACCTGTGGCCATTGTCGTAACTGTCGCGCTGGGCGTGTTCATTTATGCCGTAACACCACTGGTGTAGGTGTTAACCGCGAGGGGGCTTTTGCCGAGTATTTAGTGATCCCAGCGTTTAATGCATTTAAAATTCCAGACAATATCAGTGATGAGTTAGCTTCTATTTTTGACCCATTCGGTAATGCAGTACACACAGCACTGTCATTCGATTTAGTGGGTGAAGATGTGTTGATCACAGGTGCAGGCCCAATTGGTATTATGGCTGCTGCAGTTGCAAAACATGTTGGCGCACGTCATGTAGTGATCACCGATGTCAATGAATACCGATTAGACCTTGCACGTAAAATGGGCGCAACGCGTGCAGTTAATGTGGCTAATGAAAAGCTTGAAGATATTATTAAAGAGCTTGGTATGACAGAAGGCTTTGATATTGGTCTAGAAATGTCAGGCGTACCGGTTGCATTTAATAGCATGTTAAATAACATGAATCACGGTGGTAAAATTGCCATGCTAGGTATTCCACCATCTGATATGGCGGTTGATTGGAACCAAGTGATTTTTAAAGGCTTAGTGATCAAAGGGATTTATGGCCGTGAAATGTTTGAGACCTGGTACAAAATGGCCAGTCTTATTCAGTCAGGGCTCGATCTAAATCCAATCATCACTCATCAATATTCAATAGATGACTTCCAAGCTGGCTTTGATATGATGATTTCAGGCCAATCGGGGAAAGTAATTCTTAACTGGAATTAATTATCCACTTGTTAAGAGAATTAAAGGCGGCATTTGTCGCCTTTTTTGTAATTATAAGAGAGTACTATGGCATTTAAGCATATTTCAATTACCGAAACTCAAGCACTACTTAATAAAGATGATGTCGTGATTGCTGATATTCGCGATCCTAATTCGTATCAAGCAGGGCATATTCCGGGTTCAGAGCATTTATCAAATGCCAATATTGGCGAATTTATGATGAACAAAGAGTTTGATCAGCCAATTATTATTGTTTGTTATCATGGTATGAGCTCACAAGGCGCAGCCAACTACTTAGCTGAGCAAGGCTTTGAAGATGTATACAGTATGGATGGTGGTTTTACCCAGTGGGAAACCCAATTTCCGGAGCAAGTGGAACGATGATCGAACTGGGTAGTATAAATAATCCACGTGCAGCACAAGGCTTTATTGATTATATAAAAAGCCAAGGCTTACAGGGCGAGCTTCGATCGCAAGATGGAAAAACGGTAATTATTTGTGTTGCCCCAGAGCATTTCCATCAAGCTCAGCCATTATGGCAAGCGTTTGTAGAAAACCCCAATCATGCCCGTTATCAAGAGGCATCTTGGCAAGTAGGAAGTACGCAATCACCGTTGAGCTATCAAGGCCATGACTTAAATTTAAAAGCACGCTTTAAAGCATTGAGCTGGTTAAACCAAACGGTCACTTTATTATGTGTAGGTATTTACATTGCCTTCTTACTCGGTGGCTTTGAGTCAATTTATAGCGTATTACAGTTTAAACCCAATCAACCATTAACTTGGCTTACACCTGCAATTGTGCATTTTACTGCTGTGCACTTAGTGTTTAATATTATGTGGTGGATCATGCTAGGCGATGGTATTGAAAAGCTCAGTGGTAAAAGTACTTTAGTAGGTCTTTTTTTAGTGACCGCGCTATTTAGTAATTGGGCTGAGTTTATTATGGTTGGCCCTAACTTTGGCGGCTTAAGTGGCGTTGTTTATGGTTTACTTGGGTTTTGTTGGATCCATCGGGCATTGAACCCGCAACAACCGGCTTTAGTAACTAATGGTATTATTGGTTTTATGCTGATTTGGCTGGTACTAGGCTTTGCTGACATGTTGTTTGTAAGTATGGCTAACTGGGCGCACTTAGGTGGGCTATTAAGCGGTATGGCTTACGCGTTTACCGCTCAATTGTTTACTAAAAAAACAGCTTAAGATACTCAGTTATATAAGTACTTAGTGATATAAATATTTAGTAAATAATACTTCGCGAATGATCTCTTGCCCTGTTTCTTGTTTTAACAGGGTTTTGAGTTTTTCGGCACAACGCTTTCTGATCTCTTCACGGCCGGTGAGTGATTTAATTTTTTCTTCAGGCTCTTTTGATAAAATTTCTACCAATGCATCTCTAAGTAACGGGGTGTGATGCTCAACAATAGCAATGTTTGACATATCACTGAGCATTAAATCTACAGTAATACGCACATAACCTAACTTTTTATTACTCTGACCAATATAGTTGGTAATGATATCGGGTTCGAAACCAAAGTAGCCCACAGTTGATTCAGCTTTGCTTGCAAAGCTGCTAAACAAGCTAATAAAGAAAGTGCTAATTAATATGCCAGCGTAAAGCGTTTTTTTCATATTCAGTAGAGAGCCCTGTAATTAATTGTTATTAGTCTATACGTAATAATGGCTAAGATACAGGCTGATGCAGCTATTATATTCATTAATCATCACTTTTTCCCCGAGGCGGGCAGTGGTATCATTTAAAGGGTTATTATTAAATAGAGTTATCGTGATCACATTTCCTGTTTCTGTAACTGCGGATTGGCAGTTAGGTACATCAATCAATTATTTGTCTTGTAACGAGCAAGACTGGCTACTTGAGCCCAACTCACTGACGGCGAAATTAAAAACACAGTGTGGTGAATTCTCTGTAAAAGTGCTTAGTGAGAAAGAGTTTGAACTGAGTATTTCACAACAACAATTATTAGATTGTTCAAAGCGTATTGGTATTAATCGTGAAGTTTTGCTGCTTTGTGATGGCATCCCTATGGTATACGCACAAAGCTGGCTACCTGCCACCGATGATATGCAACAACAGCAATTATTGGCACTGGGTAATCGGCCTTTAGGTGATGTTATTTTTCAACATCCGGACTTAAAACGTACCGAAATTGAAATAGCACGTTTTGATTGTCAGCACCCAGTACAGCAGCTTGTTAGCCAATACTCTGCAGCTACAAAACCCTTGTGGGGGCGACGCAGTATTTTTTCGTTGGCGCAAAGCCGTTTTTTAGTAGCTGAAATATTTTTACCAGAGGCTTATCTATATTTATGAAATTTGCTGCCTTACACATTGCTCATATACCGTATTATAAGCAGTTAATGCGCACCGATAAGCCTATCGGTACTTTATTGCTGTTATGGCCTACATATTGGGCATTGTGGCTTGCAAGTGATGGTATGCCAAGCCTACTTAATTTTGTGGTATTTAGCTTTGGTGTATTTGTTATGCGCAGCGCAGGTTGTGTTATTAATGATTACGCAGATCGTAAAATTGATGGCGCGGTAAAACGCACAGCACAAAGACCCTTAGCTTCTGGCTTGGTGAGTAGTGGCGAAGCATTAAGCTTATTTTTGTTGCTTATCATAATTGCTTTCATACTGGTGTTGTTACTCAGTTGGCAAACCATATTATTGTCAGTCGGGGCATTGCTATTGGCATTTAGCTACCCATTTATGAAACGTTACACTAATTTACCGCAAATAGTGCTAGGTGCAGCTTTTGGTTGGGCTATTCCGATGGCTTTTATGGCTGCAACAGGTACTATCCCACTGCTTGGCTGGTTGTTATTTATCGCTAATATTGCGTGGACTACGGCATACGATACTATGTATGCCATGGTAGACAGAGATGATGATTTGAAAATTGGCGTAAAGTCTACAGCGATATTGTTTGGTAGTGCCGATCGAATCATTATTTTTGCGCTAAATGGTGTATTTATAGGTTTGTTGGCTTTAATTGGTTATACGAGTCAATTAGCAATGCCGTATTGGCTTGGTCTATGTGTGGCATGTGGCTTTTTGGTTTACCAACAATTTCTAATTCATAGTCGTAATAGAGAGCATTGTTTTAAAGCTTTTTTAAATAATCATTATGTCGGTATGGTCGTTTTTATTGGCTTAGTGGCGTCCTTGCCATTTAATCTATAGTGTTAGCGAGGTGGATCAATAACGCCACTGATTGAAGTGTTTTTCCTAAACCAACCCGCAACTGAATAGCGATTATCAATTGTCGGCAGTACTTCATGCATAAAGCGTTCGCTTTCAAACATCACGAACGTGCCAGCTTTGGGCTGAATAGTGATTTCAACGTCTTTACTTTTAGGTTTGTAAATCACTAACTCACCACCAGATTGCACTGTATTTAAGTAAAATACAGTAGTAAATACACGGTTCGAACGCCCTTTAAATGCGTCGTAATGCTTTTTATAAAAGTCGCCATGCTGGTATTTCGCATAGTGACACTCATAATCAAATAAACCCAAAAAGAAATAACGATTCAAGTTTACTCTGATATCTTCAAGCGCATTTTGATAATCAATTTGAGCTTGGCTACTACCATCAAACCAAAAGGTCTTGTCGGTGCGTATGCTCTTGTCTATTTGTAAATCCTGCTGACGGCCAATACCTGCTGATTTGAAATTGGGGTTGATACGATAACAATCTTCTATCAACGCGTTAGTCAGTGTTTCAGCAAACATATTTTCGATCACGGCGTAGCCATGAGTTTCTATGTCAGTTAAATAACGTCCAGGGATCAGGTTAAGGCTCATTAATTGTACTATATAGCAGGGAAGGCGCGTAGTTTAGCTTAAAATGATGCAAAGGTACTACTGAAGATTTAGAAACCAAGCCTGAGTTCTGCTTTAGGCTTGGTTTTCATGCTGTTACTTAAGAATTAATTGATAACGCTGTCTTTTCTATTAATGACAGGAGCTGGTTTATTGGGTCGTCAGCAGTAACTTGCTGGCTGGTTTGTACAATCAATTGCTCATGAGCTAAGTTCTTATTGGTTTTTAACTGGAGCAGATTATTATTCTCTGCGACCGAACTTGCATGTTCAATACTGCTAATTGCAACATGGTTTGATTTACACAACCCGTCCATTACTTGCTCAATACTGCCAACTTTTATACTGCTGGTCTTGTTTAAGCTATCGACAGCCTCATTCAACATAGTTTGAATTTGTTTTGATTGTGAAAAACAACTATACATAGGGTAATCATTTAAATCTTGTTTGCAAAGATTGTTCTTATTCGCAAGAGGATGGCTTTTTGCAACGAATAAAATAAGTTGATCAGGTAAGTGTATGTCATTGCCAATACTATTAACTGCTTGCGAACAAACGCTAATATCAATTTCACCTAATTGCAGTTTACGAACCAACTCACTTTGTTCTTGTAGTTGCATTTCGATTTTTACATGAGGGTATTGTGCTAAAAATTGGCCACATGAAATAGGCACTATGGCACTAGCATTATTGGTATAGCCAATCACCAGCTTTTCACTTGCACAGCCATTAACGGATTTAAATAAACGCTTTTTAGTTTCTTCGAGCTTGCTTAGAGTGTCTTGTGCGTACTCTAAAAAAAGCTCACCTTCAGTTGTTAGCTTCACGGAGCGAGTCGAGCGTTTGACTAATTCATAGCCAACTTCATCTTCTAAAGTCTGAATACTGCGCGTCAATGCTGAGGTACTAATTTTTGTTGTTTCGGCCGCTTGGCGAAAATGTCGTAGCTGGCCTAAAGCTACAAATTGCTCTAATTGTTCAAATCTCACTTTTATAGTCCTTTGTATAAGTAAGCCGCACTACTGGCGAACATAATTGATATTATTTTAATAGATAGTAATCCATTGTACCCAATTTGAAAAGCGCATTTCACACAATTGTTACAAGTATCAGTTAGGGTAACGCTCTTTTATCTCCAAAAAAAGTGTTAAATTGTTAATAAATATGTCCACAAGTTTTGGCTCAAACTGTTTGCCACTCTGTTTCTTGAGCAAATCGAGTACTTCTTCAAGTGGCCAAGCTTTTTTATAGCAACGATCACTGCCAAGGGCATCAAAAACATCCGCTAGAGCTGTAATACGACCAACAATGTGAATATCTTTACCTGCAAGTTGATTAGGATAGCCTGAGCCGTCCCATTTCTCATGATGTGTATGTGCAATGATTGAACCACATTTTAATATTTCGTTATTCGAATTCTTTAGAATATCATAACCAACTTCGGCGTGAGTTTGCATAATCGCCCACTCTTGATCATCAAGCTTACCGGGTTTATTGAGAATATGATCTGGAATACTTATTTTTCCAATATCGTGCAAGGGGGAGGCGAGTTTTATTACTTCACACTCAAAGTTATTTAAGCCATATAACTTACCTAACAGTTCACTATAGTGTGCAACTCTTTTGACATGTGAACCGGTTTCTTTTGAGCGTTTTTCAACGGCTTCACCGAGAATATACGATAGCTCTTTTTGCGAATCTTTCATCATGTCGCGTAATTTCAAGTTATCGTAAGCCAGAGCAATATTGTTGGCAAAAAACTCCAAAAGCTGATAATCGGTGGTTCCTAATAACGAGCCTTTGCGCACATACAGCATTGTTTCGAGGCCTGCCTGAGTTGGAAAGTAGCCAATGTAGTCATGCATGGTTTTTTGAGATGATTTGCGATTGTGTGCTTCAACAAATAATTGCTTTACATCTTCGGGGATCATATCGGCATTAGGTTCAGGCTCAACACCTGAAGCTGCCAGTAGCTTAAAATCAGTGGCTGGGGATGTTTGTTGGTTAACAGCTGCGGCACAATAAATTTCAGTGTCATCTAAGCCCATAACATTGGTTACATGGGATAAAATTGTTGATGCAAATTCATGGACACTATCACATTTTAAAAATGAGCTAGAAGCGTTGATTATTTTTTCAAGGCCTTTTCTATGACGCTCAATAATTTGAATATCACGATGTGAACGCAGAGCTGAATACAATAATGTTTTCATTTTTATTGCCGTCAGCTCGGTTTTATTTTTGTAATCGTTAATATCGTATTCACGGATCACCGCTTCTTCAGGGGCTTCGCCAGGTTGACCCGTTCGAAGAATAAGGCGGATGTCGTGGTTATTGATATCATCACGGATAAATTTTATTAAGTCTAAACCTGCATGGCTAGTTTCCATTACCACGTCGATTAAACCAACCGAAAAATCGAGATTTTGTTGCAATAATTCTTTTGCGGCTTTCGCTGAATAGGCATGATGTAAACACAAAGCTTTATCTTCAAAGGTAAAGCCAGATAGTACAAGTTTAGTGACTTGGTGAATATCATCCTCATCATCAACCACAAGGATATTCCAGAACGCTTGTGGTGACTGAGCTTCTGACTCTTCAATGACATTTTCTGAAAATAAAAAGTCGTTCACGTTTACACCTTTAGTTTAATCATCCTGCTAAAGAGTATAGTGCTTGTTTTTTAGTCTGCCTTGTTGCTCAGTGGTTTTTTTTCAATGTTTTTAAGCTCAATTTCAATCGCATCACATGAAATATGTATTTCATATAAAGAGGTTAGCAACGATAGCGCAAGGCTGGCTAAGCTAATACCAAATAAAATTACGCCAGTGGTTTTAAACTCAATAAATAATGCAAACATTGAGAATGTACACATTAAAAAAGAAGCAACGCCATAGACTTGCATAGTTCGAATGAGTCTAATACGTTTCCTTAGGTTAGTAATTTGTGCAACGACTAATGGTCGAATAGTGTCACCTTCACGGGCATTAAGTTCACGAATTAATTGTGCTAGCACTAAAAAACGATTGGTATATGCTAATAACAATAAAGAAATTGCAGGGAACAGCAGTCCAGGTGTCGTGAGGGTCATGATTATTTCCTATATAACAATTACTTCGCTTAGAGTAGCTTAGGGTAATTTAATCGCAAAGTAAAAGAGGTTGTCATTGCAAAATAAAATAAATAACAACAGTACAGAGCAACCCCCATTTCAATGGTTAACAATCTATTGCGCTGCAAATGCGGTAGAGGCAAACATTGTCAAAGGGTTATTACTTAACAGCAATATTGAGTGTCAGTTACTCGGTGAGTCCTTACAAGGAGCCGTTGGCGAAATACCTTTAGATCAAACCCAAGTGAGAGTACAGGTTTTTGTGATTAAAGAGCGCCAGGCGCGGCAAATATTGGTAAACTACACTCAAGTACAACAATCCGCTCCTGATTGGGTATGCCCCAACTGTAACGAGCATAATGGGCCAACATTTGAAATTTGTTGGTCTTGCAGGACACCAAATAATGACTAAAGCGAATAATTTTCAGCGTATAAGAGAGCTTAACTATTTGCAACAAGCGGTACTGGCAGCAGCATTAATTGAACGCATGCTACCTAATTATGGTTTATTTAGTGAAGCAACAGGATTTGGTGACGAAGCTATTTTGCGTAGTGCACTTAATTTGTGTTGGGAAAAAATCTTACTGCCGAAAAGTAAGATAAGTCTTGAAAAGCAAATTGAGAAAATAGAGCCTAATGTTCCAGAACTCGCTGATTTTGATATGTTCGGTACTTATCCAGCGATAGATGCCGCCACTGCCTTATTAGGTTTAATGCATGGTTTAATTGCCAAAGATGAGCAAGAATTTATCAGCATTAGTAAAATCTCTCAGGCGACTGTTGCGCGTTTTATTGAATATCAATTAACGGTTGAAGGTGAACTGGCTGATAATACAGCGGTACGTGAACATCCGTTAATGCAATACGAAATTGAAGTGTTAGGCGAGTTAATTGATTTTGTTGAGCAGATGGGCAGAGTAACAGCTGAAAATGTTAAAGCGTTAAAGCAACACGCTATAGCTGATGGACAAACAAACATTGGTATTACACTTTAAGTAACCAAAACTCTGATTAAGAGATTTATTTTAAGAATTTAAAAGTGCCAAAGGGCATGGGAGAAAACTGCAGTGCGAATTTTAGGCATTGAATCGTCGTGTGATGAAACGGGAATTGCAATCTATGATGATGAACAAGGTCTACTTGCTCATCAACTCTATAGCCAAGTAAAAGTGCATGCAGATTATGGCGGTGTAGTGCCTGAACTTGCATCTCGAGATCATGTTCGTAAAACCTTGCCATTAATCGATGCTGCTTTTGCACAGGCCGGTTGCGGACCTGAAGATATCGATGGTATTGCTTACACTGCAGGCCCAGGACTGGTGGGAGCATTATTAGTGGGTACTTCAATTGGACGCTCACTTGCCTATGGGTGGAATATTCCAGCAGTGGCTGTTCATCATATGGAGGGCCATCTACTGGCGCCAATGCTTGAAGAAAACGTGCCTGAATTTCCGTTTATTGCTTTACTCGTATCAGGTGGACACACCATGATGGTTAAAGTCGCTGGGATTGGTCAGTATGAAGTATTGGGTGAATCGGTAGATGATGCCGCAGGTGAAGCATTTGATAAAACAGCTAAGTTACTTGGTTTAGATTACCCTGGTGGGCCACGGTTAGCTAAACTTGCTGAGCAAGGTGTTCCTAAGCGCTTTATTTTCCCACGACCAATGACAGATAAACCGGGCCTTGACTTTAGTTTTAGCGGCTTGAAAACGGCGGCTGCAATTACTATTCGTAATAATGACGATGATCAGCAAACCAAAGCAGATATCGCTCATGCGTTTCAAACCGCAGTTATTGATACATTAGTTATTAAATGTAAGCGTGCTTTAAAGCAAACGGGTATAAATCGCTTAGTAATTGCCGGTGGTGTAAGCGCCAATATACAGCTACGTGCGCAACTAGAGCGTGTAATGCAAGGCATGAAAGGACAGGTTTATTATCCGCGCACAGAGTTTTGTACTGACAATGGTGCCATGATCGCCTATGCGGGTATGCAGCGCTTAAAGGCTGGGCAGTTTGCCAGCCTTGATATGAAAACGAAACCACGTTGGCCGATAGATAGTTTAGAGGCTATTTAAATTTAAGTATTGTTATCATCTTTAGTTGGTGGCGTTTTTTTGTCACCAATTTTAGGTTCTTTGCCACTAAATAAACGTTTAATATTGGCGTGGTGGCGAAAGATAATCAAAATAGTTAAAAATGTTACTGGTAAGGTATAAAGCGGTTTGATCCACCAAGTGTATAATGGCGCTAAAGAAACGGCAACTAATGCCCCAAGTGACGAATAGCGTGTAATAGCAACAACAGCCACCCAGGTTGAAATTAATAACCCGCCTAACAACAAGCCAATGGGAAGCAATGTTCCAAATGCAGTTGCAACTGCTTTACCGCCTTTAAAGTGAAAGAATACCGGAAACATATGTCCTAAACACGCAGCAACCCCTATCAATCCCAGCATTAGTGGTTCAAGTTGTAAAAAATAAGCGCCCCAGACAGGAATAGTCCCTTTGAGAATATCAAACACTAAGACTAAGCAGGCTGGAACAGCGCCACCAAGACGATAAACATTAGTTGCGCCAGGGTTGTTTGAGCCATTGCTGCGAGGATCGGGTAGTTTAAACAGCCGAGACACTAGAATGGCTGATGAAATCGACCCGAGTAAATAGGCTAAAACTAACATTAAAACGGCTATCACGCGCTTCCTTATTTTTTAATCGCAGTTTTTCGGCTATCATTGGCCGCAAAAATTGCATTCATACTTTTCGTGGTTCAAATAGCAGATACATAATGTATCTATACGCTTATATCATATGGGTAATTTTTACATGATGTACCTATAGGCTATTGTATGGGTAATTTTTACATAATAAAACACAGTTAAAGTGTATAAAGGCTATAAATGCAAATTATAGCCGATGTAGACTCAAGTCAATGAGTTTTAAGTTTTTGCCAGTTGGAGCAGTTATGGATAAGGTTTTTATATCGCAACTACATGTTGACACTATCATAGGCGTGTACGATTTTGAAAAAGAAACTAAACAGAGTTTGTATTTTGATATCGAGATGCTGTGTGATATTAAACCCGCAGCAAAAACCGATGACATTGCCTTAGCACTTGATTACGCAAAGGTAAGTGAGAGAGTAATCGCGCACACGACAGCAAAGCCTGTTGAGTTATTGGAGACCTTAGTAGAGCAACTAGCGGCTATCATTTTAACCGAGTTTGCTACAACACAAGTTACCATTCGAGTTAGTAAACCCGCAGCCGTCGCGCAAGCACGCACTGTAGGTGTTGAAATTACCCGACTCAAGGCACGTTAAGATGGCGCAAATTTATATTAGCCTTGGCTCTAATGTTGATAAAGAACATTATATCCGCCAAGCGTTAATCGCCCTAAAAGCACACCTTGTAGAATTCGAGCATTCCAGTGTCTTTGAAAGCGAAGCAGTTGGCTTTGCAGGTAATAACTTTTACAACTCAGTCATTGGTGCACAAACACAGATACCGCTTCCCCAGTTATGTCAGTTACTCAAACAGATTGAACGAGATAATGGTCGTACAAATAACGATAAAAAATTTAGCCCGCGTACACTCGATCTAGATTTACTGTTTTACGATGATGTAGTGTGTGATTCTCCTGCACAGTTACCCCGTGATGAAATCACCAAAAATGCCTTTGTCCTGCAGCCATTGGCAGAAATAGCTCCCGATTTTTATCATCCTACAGCAAAGCAAACAATCGCTCAGTTGTGGGATACTTACAACAACCCCAAGCAAAAACTATGGAAGGTGGAGTTTACTAACCCATGAGTATTATCGAAATTATTGTTTTAGCCCTGATCCAGGGATTAACTGAGTTTTTACCTATTTCAAGCTCAGCTCACCTCATTCTCCCTTCACAAATTCTTGGCTGGCAAGATCAAGGCCTTGCCTTTGATGTTGCTGTGCATGTAGGCACGCTGATTGCCGTAATAATTTACTTCAGAAAAGAAGTTGTCGAAATACTTGCTGCATGGTTTAAATCATTTGGTGCACAAGGTACAACAGATGATAGTAAACTTGGCTGGTGGATTATTTTAGGCACTATACCAGCCGCTGTACTGGGTTTAATTTTTAAAGACTTAATCGAGCTCTATTTACGCAGTGCGTGGGTAATTGCAATCACCACTATTTTGTTTGGTTTATTACTTTGGTATGCCGACGTAAAAGGTAAGCAAACTAAAACAATTTATCAATTAACTTGGAAATCAGCACTGATGATCGGTATGGCGCAAGCGATGGCGATGATCCCAGGTACATCACGCTCGGGTATTACGATGACCGCCGGTTTAATGCTGGGGATGAATAAACAAAGCGCTGCGCGTTTTTCATTTTTACTCGCAATTCCAGTGATCTCAATGATGGGCTTGTATTACACCATTGAGCTGGCATTAGGGGATCATATAGTTGATTGGACAACATTAATTTTAGGCGCTGGTTTATCGTTTCTCTCTGCGTATGCGTGTATTTTCCTGTTCTTAAAAATAATCGAACGTATGGGGATGATGCCATTTGTTATCTATCGATTATTATTGGGTGTGGGTTTAATTGTTTTTTTGATGATGTAACGCTAGGTTTATAAAAGATCAATAAAAACGCCTTAACTCAATGAGCTAAGGCGTTTTTTTATAAGCCAAATGCACCTTAAATTAGAAAGTGTATTTTGCACCCATCGATAAGCGACCTTTCCAGCGAGGCTCTGCAATTACATCTACATTTGAGCGGTTAAGCATAAGTAAGGGAATTATTTAACTTATATACTTATTCGTTGTTATTTAGCACAAGTGTTGTGTTAGATGGCAATGGTAACTGAGCGCTATTTTTGGCATTATGGCATCTCATTTATTATCTATTTTTTAGCGCTGCGTAAGCTATGTGTGGCGGCAAAGGAATAATATGCATATTCATATTTTAGGCATTTGCGGCACCTTTATGGGTGGTATTGCAGCGATAGCTAAGTCGCTAGGTCATACAGTCACGGGCTCTGATCTAAACGTATATCCGCCAATGAGCACGCAACTCGAAGAGCTTGGTATTAAATTAACCCAAGGCTATGATGTCTCTCAGTTAGAACCTGCACCAGATATGGTGATTATTGGCAATGCAATGAGTCGTGGTAACCCATGTGTTGAATATGTATTGGACAAGGGCTTAGCGTATACTTCTGGCCCTGAATGGTTAAAGCATAATTTATTGCAAAACTCCTGGGTACTGGCGGTTGCTGGAACTCATGGTAAAACTACCACTGCAAGCATGCTGGCATGGATTTTAGAATACGCGGGTTTAAAGCCAGGGTTTTTGATTGGCGGTATTGTGCAAAATTTTGGTTTGTCGGCACGGGTTGGCGAAACGCCATTTTTTGTAATTGAAGCTGATGAATACGACACTGCATTTTTTGATAAACGCAGTAAGTTTGTTCATTACTTACCGCGCACACTGATTTTAAACAATCTTGAGTTTGATCATGCTGATATTTTTGAAGATTTAAACGCTATTAAAAAACAATTTCATCATTTGATGCGTACACTACCAAGTAGCGGCAAAGTTATTTGGCCACAACAAGACGATGCTCTGCAAGATGTAATTAACCAAGGCTGTTGGAGCGAAAGTGAAACACTGGGCGCTGATTGGGGATATGAGCTGATTAATGCCGATGGCAGTGAATTTGCAGTGTTACTCAATGATGAATACCAAGGCTCAGTAAAATGGCAAGCGTTTGGTGGGCACAATGTTAAAAACGCTATTATGGCTATTGCTGCCGCGCGCCATGTCGGGATTGCAATTGAACATAGCATTGCAGGGTTAGGGGAATTTATTAGTCCTAAACGTAGGATGGAGCTAAAAGCCGATATTGCCAATATTAAAGTGTATGACGACTTTGCTCATCACCCAACAGCTATCACTACAACGCTTGCTGGGTTGCGTGCAAAAGTAGGCAATGAAAAAATTATTGCGATATTAGAGCCGCGCTCAAACACTATGAAAATGGGTGTACATCAACATACGTTATTGGCGTCATTAGCTGATGCTGATGATGTGTATTTATTCGAGCCAGATAATTTAACCTGGTCATTAAGTGAGCAGGCCAAACAGGCTGGTATGTTATGCTTGAGTAATACCGATGAGATCGTTGAACAAGTGGTCTCCCAAGCGCAACCGCAACAACATATTTTGATCATGAGTAATGGTGGCTTTAATGGTCTCCACAACACATTGATAACAGCTTTGCAGCATAAATTTATCCAGCAATAAACCGGAGCGACAGTGCAATATAAAGAAACCATAACGCTGGCCTTTAGTGGTGCGTCAGGCGCGCCATATGGCTTACGATTACTTGAAGTATTGCTCGCGCAGCAGTTTCGCGTGTATGTATTGATCTCAAGCGCGGCGCGTGTAGTGCTAGATACTGAATCAAACATTAAATTATCAGCCAATGAAGATAAAGCCACCGAACAATTAAGTAGCTTATTTAAATCACAGCCAGGGCAGTTACAAGTATTTGGTAAAGATAACTGGTTTAGCCCTGTGGCGTCTGGCTCTGCAGCGCCGAAAAAAATGGTCGTGTGCCCGTGTAGTGCAGGCTCGGTCTCTGCAATAGCGATGGGGGCCTCTGATAATTTATTAGAGCGCGCCGCTGATGTCGTGATTAAAGAGCGTGGTCAGTTAATTTTAGTGCCACGAGAAACGCCATTTAGTGAAATCCATCTAGAAAACATGCTAAAGCTCGCAAAGCTCGGGGTAACAATTATGCCAGCTGCACCGGGGTTTTATCATCAACCGCAAACCATTAACGACTTAGTTGATTTTATGGTTGCACGTATTTTAGATCATTTAAATATTGCACACACACTAACTAAACGTTGGGGTTATGGGGAGGGTAAATCATGAGTAAAGCATTGGCTTTGAATATTGAAGGCCTTACCAAAGTATATAAAAATGGTGTTGAAGCCGTTAAAGGCGTTGATCTAAAAGTATATGAAGGTGATTTTTTTGCCTTGTTAGGCCCAAATGGCGCGGGTAAGTCAACTACCATTGGGGTGATCTCATCATTGGTTAATAAAACCAAAGGCTTAGTAGAGGTGTTTGGTCACAACATAGATTCAGATTTAGAAGCCGCTAAATCACAACTAGGCTTAGTGCCACAAGAGTTTAACTTTAGCCAGTTTGAAACGTTGACGCAAATACTGGTAAATCAAGCGGGTTATTACGGAGTTCCCCGTAAGGTGGCGCATCAACGAGCGGATAAATATTTAGCGCAATTAGGCTTACTTGAAAAGAAAGACAAACAAGCACGAACACTATCAGGTGGCATGAAACGTCGTTTAATGATTGCTCGCGCGTTAATGCATGAACCAAAACTGCTAATTTTAGATGAGCCAACCGCCGGTGTAGATATTGAATTACGCCGTTCGATGTGGGATTTTTTAAGACAAATTAATGAGCAGGGGGTGACGATTATTCTCACCACCCATTACTTAGAAGAAGCCGAACTGCTGTGTAAAAATATCGCGATTATTGATTCCGGCATTATCGTTGAAAACACCACCATTAAAGCACTGCTTGCCAAACTAGATAAAGAAACCTTTATTCTTGATTTAAAACAGCCTGTCCAGCCGGTTACCGTTACGCTTGATGGTTATAAGTTTACTATGGCTGATGATCATACTATTGAGGTTGAAGTAGCCAAATCACAGGGCTTGAATGCAGTATTTACAGCATTAACCGAGCAGGGCAATACCGTGCTTAGCATGCGTAATAAAGCTAACCGATTAGAAGAGTTGTTTGTAGGTTTACTAGAGCAAGGGCGGGGCAAGTAGATGTTTAAATATGGCGTAGCCTTAAAGAGTTTATGGTTTAAAGAGTGCATTCGATTTTTGCGTATCTGGGTACAAACACTCGTACCACCGGCAATCACTATGAGTTTGTACTTTGTGATTTTCGGTAATCTTATAGGCTCTCGTATTGGTGATATGGGGGGCTTTAGTTATATGGAGTTTATTGTGCCGGGTCTTATCATGATGTCGGTGATCACTAATTCGTATTCTAATGTGGCATCAAGCTTTTATTCAACCAAGTTTCAAAAAAGTATTGAAGAGCTGTTAGTTGCACCCGTGCCTAATTATATCATTGTGCTTGGCTATATGGGCGGTGGTATGACCCGTGGCATGCTGGTGGGATTAATTGTTACGTGTGTGTCGTTATTATTTGTGGATATTCAAATCCATAATATTTTTGTGATCATCGCGACAGTAATTTTAACTTCTGCGGTATTTGCTTTAGGCGGTTTGATCAATGCTATTTATGCTAATAGCTTTGACGATATCAGTATAATTCCGACCTTTATTTTAACGCCATTGACCTATCTAGGTGGTGTGTTTTACTCAATCACTTTATTGCCAGAGTTTTGGCAAGGCGTATCGCAGGTTAATCCAATTATTTATATGGTTAATGCCTTTAGGTATGGTTTCTTAGGCGTGTCGGATGTTGATTTAACGGTCGCATTTGGCGTGTTGTTATTATTTATTACAGCCTTATTTATATTAGCTTTAACGTTAATTAAAAAAGGTGTGGGGTTAAGACACTAATGAGTGATGCAAATTCACGAAGTATTGTATCGAATCAACAAGGCTTACATGAAAAGCTGGATGATATAGTTAATAAGCATTTAGCTGCCCAGTTTAAAAAACCCATTGCAGCTCATACGCAAACGGCGTTTGATCAAGTAAATGAAAAAGTGCAGGCTTTTAATGGGCCCATTATTTTAGATTCGTGTTGTGGGGTAGGTGAAAGCACCGCTAATTTAGCGAAACGACATCCTGATGCGTTAGTTATAGGTATTGATAAGTCATCGCATCGTTTAGATAAGCATGACATTGAATATAAACAAACCGATTCAGGTCAGTACATTTTAGTGCAAGCCGATTTAAATGACTTTTGGCGACTCGCAGTGGCGGCTAATTGGCAACCCACACATCATTATTTGCTGTATCCAAATCCGTGGCCAAAAGCGAAGCATATTCAACGTCGCTGGCATGGCGCTGCTATTTTTCCATTTATCGTTAAATTAGGTGGGCTGTTAGAAGTTCGCAGCAATTGGGATATTTATGTGAAAGAGTTTGCTCAAGCACTCAAACTCACCGGACATGACTGCACAGTAGAGCTTTATCAAAATGATTTGGCAGTTACGCCATTTGAACGTAAATATTGGGCAAGTGGTCAACAAAGTCACCGTTTAGTAATTAATTTAGATCCTGGCTCGAAATAAAAATTAAGTATTTTATAACTTAATGTTTTCGTAAATCTCTTAACCTGAGTTTAGGTTAAGAGATTGGATACGGTTGGTTTTTATTTGCAGTAATATGTGGCACAGGCTCGGCAAAGTAATAGCCTTGCATTAGTGTCACATTAGCTTTTTTAAGCGCGTTGGCGATAGGCTTACTCTCTACATGCTCAGCAATTAGCTGTAAGTTGAGTTGCTTAGCAAAGCTGGCAATATGCTCAATATATAAATAAATATCTTTATCGTTGATAATTTGCTTGATCAAACTACCATCAAGCTTAATGCCATCTACTTCTAATTTTAGTACATTAGATATATTCGAATAACCTGTACCAAAATCATCAATTATTACCCGTACACCACGATTTTTAACCATGGTTATAAATGCTTTTACCTCAGAAAAATTTGCGATAGCTTCGGTTTCCAATAGTTCTAGGGTGATATTACTCGGTAGTGGATAGCGTTTAAATTCGTTTTCTAAAAATTCAGCAAGGCTTGGGTCAAGCATATCTTGGGCTGTGATATTGATGCTCCAGCACGTACTGGTTTTTCTAAATCGTGCAAAGCATTGTGTGAGCATTGTGCGGGTGAGCATTCCATCCATGCGAGAGCGATTAACGACATCTAAGAATGATTCTGGTTTTAGGACTTCCCCGTGACAGGTGATCATGCGAGCCAAACATTCATACTGAATAATGGCATTCGTTTCATTATCATAAATTGCCTGAAAATAAGGCACAATTCTATTGTTCTCAAATGCTTCACGCACTTCTTTTGCCATTGCTACATTGTACTGATATTGGTTTTTTACATCATGGAGTGCGCTTGAGTAATTAATCACAGTGCGGCGACCTTGTTTGGCTTGTAATGCGGCAATATGAGCATTTTCAAGTAACATTGATTTATTGCCACTGGCGATGCCTGCGCACAAGGTGATGTATATAAAAGGGTCGGTAAGTAATGGGGTACTGCAATTATAAGCTTGGATCACCTCGAGAAAACCTGCATTATCTTTACCAAAAGGAGCGATGAGGACTATTTTGTTGGTCGTTAGACGAAACATCTGGCTACCCGCAGGGCGGCGCTTTTTGAAGTGTTGCAACAAGTTTTTCATAACGCGGTCGCCTACTTCTGTACCATAAAAACTGCTTATATCTTCAACTTCATTTACCCAAATAACAGCAAGTTGCAGATGATGATTAGGGGAGTTTTTAATATAATATTCAAGTGCAATATGATTGGCAAAGCCACTACTGGTATCGGTTGAAATCGCACGTTTCAATAAATACACATAAATACCGGCAACCAACAGAGCAATAAAAAAGAAAAACATAGCCATGCCCGCAGCTTTAGATACACTTTGCGCTAATCGCTGATTGAGATCGTATATGGTGATATCGGCCCCAGTTAAATAGGTGACTCCATTGGCATCGACAAAAGGGACAAAAATTGTTTTAAAATGCCCCCATTGATCTTTTGAAATTTCAAACACTGGCTCTGTTGAATAAAACGCGCCAATATTAGCGGCAGTTGCTTCAGGGTATAGATCGAGTAATTGGGTGATTTTACCGGTATTTTGATCGTTCTGAGTGTAACTCGATGCACTAAAATGTACATTACCGTCTTTTAAAACCATGGCATATACATAAGCGATATTTAACGCATTAGCAAACTCTGAAAGTTGCCGGCTTTTTTGTTGGTATTCGGTTGATGATATATATTGGCCTGCATTGATTTTTTGATGGTATTCATCACCAAGCATATGCTTAACGCTTAATGCCGCATTGAGTAATCGAGTATCAACGCTGTGCATAATATCGTTACGAGTGCTGTTGTAGGTGTAATAGATGTAGCTCAATAAACTGATAAAAAACAGCATGAAACCCGCGATTATCCAATTTGTCCGTAAATTTGTATTTATCATGCTCTTCCTTGATTTATTAGCCCTTCTATTATACAAAAAAAGGCTGTATCGCCTATAAAAATATAGTTAGTTATTTGAATGATAAATATTAATCAAATTATCATTAATTTGTCATGCAATTGGCTACTTTTGTGGCTTTATACGAGACATTTCAACTCTATTACAGTAGAGTTAACGCATTTCGTGGAATCATTGTAGTTTTGGCGTTATTAGTAATGGAGTTCCTAGAGATGGATCTTCAGCTAAACAAAGCTACATTTACTGGGTATAAAGATGGATCAAAAGCGTTGTGCCGTCGCCTCTAAAGAAACTCTGATGCGTATATTTACTGTGCCTGAAGCACCAGACTCAACTTTGAGTAAAATCGAACTTGAGATCTCGAGCAATTTAGCAGGTTTTTTGAATGAGAACATAGCGGCAATTGAAAAGCCATTGCATGAGATTGAAAAAGATTTTCAATCGGCAGCAATCCCAGAAGATCCGACTTTTGTATCTGCTTATGCGCAAGATATTATGGAGCAACTTGTCGCTCATTCAGTGCATACCGCTGCGCCAAGCTTTATTGGGCACATGACGTCAGCATTACCGCATTTTGTATTGCCACTTTCTAAGTTGATGGTTGGTCTTAATCAAAACTTAGTAAAAATAGAAACCTCCAAAGCATTTACTCCACTTGAGCGCCAAGTGCTTGGTATGATGCATCATTTGGCATACGGGCAAGATGACAGTTTTTATAGCAAATGGATGCACAGTGCGAAAACGTCGCTAGGTGCGTTTTGTTCGGGTGGCACAATCGCCAATATTACCGCATTGTGGATTGCTCGTAATCGCTTACTGAAAGCGGACGGCGAATTTAAAGGGATTGGTTCACAAGGTTTGATCAGTGCCATGTTGCATTATGGATATAAAGGCCTTGCAGTACTTATTTCTGAACGTGGCCATTACTCGCTAGGAAAATCAGCTGATTTACTTGGCATTGGTCGTGATAACTTTATTGCCATTAAAACTGCAGATAACAATAAGGTTGATGTTGATGCAATGCGCGCCAAAGCCCATGAGCTAGCAGCGCAAGGTATAAAAGTGATGGCGATTGTTGGGGTAGCCGGCACGACTGAAACTGGCAATATTGATCCTCTTGATGCTATGGCTGATTTAAGCGCTGAACTCAACTGCCATTTTCATGTCGATGCAGCATGGGGAGGAGCTACGCTGCTTTCTAATACATATCGCTCGTTACTGAAAGGCATTGAGCGAGCAGATTCAATTACCATCGATGCTCATAAACAAATGTATGTGCCAATGGGCGCTGGGTTAGTGCTTTTTAAAGATCCTACAGCTACGGATGCTATAGAACATCATGCAGAATACATCTTACGTAAAGGATCAAAAGATTTAGGTAGTCATACGCTTGAAGGTAGTCGTCCTGGTATGGCGATGTTAGTGCATGCTTGCTTACGCGTTATTGGCCGTAAAGGCTACGAAATCTTAATAGATAAAGGGATTGAAAAAGCTCGCTACTTTGCTGATTTAGTGAAAGCAGATGACGACTTTGAGCTGATCTCAGAACCTGAGTTATGTTTACTGACATACCGTTATGTGCCAAAACAGATAAAACAAAAAATAGCTCAAGCAGATGAACAAACGCGTTTGGATATCTTTGCCTCGTTAAATCGTTTTACTGCCAGTATGCAAAAACGCCAACGTGAAGCCGGTCGTTCATTTGTATCCCGTACCCGTTTAACTCCCGCGCAGTATGATCATCAACCTACAGTGGTATTTCGAGTCGTACTTGCAAATCCGCTGACATCAGAGAGTATTTTAAAAGATATACTTGCTGAGCAAAAAGAGCTGGCTAAAACAGATCCTGTATTTAAGAAATACCTTAGTAAATACATGGACTGAGCAGTAACAGTTGCGTTATTCCCAGGTTGCGTGGGGATAACGCAAGCAGCACTTTCTTTGTTAGCTAAAACACGATGTTCTGATCATTTCAGTGATAATATGTTGAGATGGTTTAATTTTTTCCATCGCCAAAAATTCATCGGGTTGGTGAGCCTGATTAATTGAACCCGGTCCCATCACAATCGTTTCACAACCCAATTGTTGAATAAATGGTGCTTCAGTACAGTAGTTCACTGCAACTGCTTGCTCTCCTGATATTTTTTCTGCCAGTTTAACTAATGCCGAATCAGTACTGCCGGTAAACGCGGGGATGGGCTCGTGCATATCCATCACACTGACTGAATCGGGATATTGGTTGTTGATCTCTGTAGCTATTTTTAACAGCATCATTTGCAGTTCTTGCACACTTAGACCCGGTAATGGGCGCATATCAATATGCATTTCACAGCAGCCACATATGCGATTCGCATTATCGCCACCATGAATGTGTCCTAGATTTAAAGTAGGGTAAGGAATAACAAAATGCTCAACTGCATATTTATTCTTTAATTGCTCTTTTAAAGTTAACAGTTTTGCAATAACTTTATGCATCACTTCAATGGCATTTAAACCACGTTCAGGATCAGAGCTATGTCCGGAACGACCGACTACGCGAATCGCGCTGCTCATATGTCCTTTATGTGTGAAAACAGGCGTCATATCAGTAGGTTCACCAATAATACACCGAGCTGGCTTTAAGTTTTTATGCTGACAAACTTGCTGTGCACCGGCCATGGTGGTTTCTTCGTCGGCAGTAGCTAGAATCAAAATTGGCTGTGTTTGAATATTCTTATCTAGTTCACTGATTGCCTGTAATACAAAAGCGAAAAAACCTTTCATATCAATACTGCCTAGACCATATAATTTATTGTTATCTTCACTTAATTTAAACGGATTATAGTTCCAACGACTATCATCAAATGGGACTGTATCGGTATGACCGGCAAGCATTAAACCACCATCTCCCTGGCCACGTTTTGCGAGTAAGTTAAAACGACCTTTAGGGCCCGACAACTCAGTAATTTCACATTCAAATCCAAGACTTGTACACCAAGTAGCTAATAAATCGATCACCCCTTTATTGCTCATAGACAATGACTCATCCATGGCACTAATTGAAGGTGCAGCAATCAATTGCTGATACATAGATAAAAAAGACGGTAATGACATAAAAAAATCCAAAATAAGTATTCAATCTAATTGCATAACAATATAAAAGTATTTATGATGAATATCAATTCACTTTTTAAGCATAAATATATTAAAGCGACGCAATGAATATAAAACGACGATAACCAGATTTCATTCATAAAATAGTGTTTTATGCACTGTTAAACCCGATTTGAATATATATGTAGTAACAAAAAACCAAAAAGAGTAACGAATGAAAGTAGTGATTATTGGCGCAAGTGGCTATAGCGGCGCAGAATTAGCAAGTTTGGTAGTAAAACACCCGCAATTAACCTTAGCTGGTTGCTATGTATCTGAGCAAAGCTTAGATAAGGGTAAATTATTAAGTGACTTGTATCCTGAGCATTTAGGTTTGCTTGATTCTCCTTTATTGCCTCTTAGTGATAGCGCTTATAACGATATTGAAAAGTCGGCCGATTTTGTATGTTTGTGTACTGATCATAAAGTGAGTGTTGACTTAGCGCCACGTTTTTTAAGCATGGGCAAAAAAGTATTTGATTTATCGGGTGGCTACCGTTTAAGCAGTAATGAAGATTATCAAACCTATTATGGTTTTGCGCATCAACATACGGAATTACTAAGTGAAGCGGCTTACGGATTGGCTGAATGGAATAGTGAAGCAATCGCCAAGGCGCAGTTAGTCGCTGTGGCTGGTTGCTATCCAACAGCAGCGCTGAATGCGTTAAAACCATTGCAACAAGCCGGCTTATTAGCCGAGCAAACCATTATTATTAATGCTGTATCGGGTGTAACCGGTGCGGGGCGTAAAGCTAGTGTAGCCACGCATTTTTGTGAAGTGTCGTTAGCACCTTATGGATTGTTTAATCATAGACACAGTCCTGAGATTGAGCAGCATTTAGGTCACAAGGTGCTATTTACGCCGCATTTAGGTAATTTTCCACGCGGTATTTTAGAAACTATTTATGTGCAATTGAAACCTGGAGTTACACCAGAGCAAGTTACACAAGCTTATCAAGTGCTTGCTGATGAGCCACTGATCAGATTGCTTGGTAATAAAATGCCATCAATTAAAGGAGTTGCAAAGCAGCCTTACGTTGATATTGCATGGCAGCAGCAAGGTACGCAGCTAATTGTGATGGCAGCTATTGATAACTTATTAAAAGGTGCTGCAGGGCAAGCATTGCAGTGCATTAATTTAGCCATGGGTATTGCCCATAGTACAGGTTTAAAAGGGTAGTTAGTAATGCAAACATGGGTCATTAAACTCGGTGGTGCAGTACTCAATACAGAAGACGCGGCTAAAGCGTTATTTGAGGCGCTTGCATCGCAAACTCAAGCACAATTTGTCATCGTTCATGGTGGCGGTTCACTAGTTGATAATTGGTTGACTGAGGCTGGTTTTGCTAGTGCGAAACATCAAGGTTTACGCATCAGTCCAAAAGAGCAAATGCCTTATATTGTTGGCGCGCTTGCGGGGTGTGCTAATAAACAATTAATGAGCCAAGCAATTATCGCAGGTCATAAACCGGTCGGGCTTAGTTTATACGAAGCGGGCATTATTTCGTCACAAAAACTCAAAGCGCTTGGTCAAGTTGGTAATTGTGACGGCGGTGTGCAAAGTGTGATACCGGAGTTATTAAAACTTGGTCGTTTACCTCTGGTCAGCTCTATCGGTTTTGGTGAAGATGGCCTTTGGTATAACGTAAACGCTGATGAAGCGGCGGCGGCAATAGCTAAAGAGCTTAATGCGGAAATTATTTTTATGACTGATGTAGAAGCTGTACTTGATGCAAATAAACGGCCGTTACATCAACTTGACACAAACCAGATCAATACTTTAATTGCAGAAGGAGTAATTTTGGGTGGGATGGAGGTCAAAGTTAAGACCAGCCTTCTTGCTGCCCAGCACTTACGACGTGGCGTTTACATTTCGAGCTGGCAAAAGCCAGAAAACTTAATTGCTCTACTCGCGGGTGAGCACGTCGGAACAAAAATTACACCATAGGTTTTATATGTTTAATCATTTTTTATCGGGTCTAGAGTTAGACCAACAAGGCGCACTTAAATTACTTAACTTAGCGCAAAAAATTAAAGCTAACCCAGCTGATTTTAGTCAAGCACTGGCTGGCAAATCGGTGGTTACTTTATTTGAAAAACCAAGCTTACGTACGCGTTTATCATTTGATATAGGTATTAATAAGTTAGGTGGACATGCGGTGTATCTTGATTCACAAAATGGCGCCATGGGCGCACGTGAATCAGTAAAAGACTTTGCATTGAACATTGCCAGTTGGGCTGACGGTATTGTGGCGCGGGTATATCAGCATAAAACATTAACCACACTTGCTGAATTTTCAAGCGTACCTGTGGTCAACAGTTTGTGCGATTTATATCATCCATGCCAAGCACTTGCTGACTTTCTAACACTGCAAGAAGTATATGGCGATGTAAGCCAGCTAAAATTAGCTTATTTAGGTGAAGGCAACAACGTAACGCATTCACTGATGTTACTTGCGGCTACTTTAGGCACCGATTTTGTTGCCGTATGCCCTAAAGGCAGTTCACCAGACTCGCAAATTTTAAAGCAGGCTGAGCAAATTGCCGCAATGAATGGTGCATCAGTGATGGTGAGTGATCGTGTTGAAGCGGCTGTAGGCGCTAACGCAGTGTATGCCGATACATGGGTATCAATGGGCGATGATACGCCACTTGAACAAGTAAAAGAAAAGTACATGCCGTATCAATTAAATGCGGCGTTGCTTAAACAGACTGGGGCTGACACTGTACTGCATTGCCAGCCAGCACACCGTGAATTTGAAATTACTTCTGAGGTAATGGATGGTCCGGCGTCAAAAATTATACAACAAGCAGAAAACCGTATGCATGCGCAAAACGCATTGCTTGTTTCATTATTAAATCCAAATTTTGTGTAAGGTATCACCAATGAGTTCTATTAAAAAAGTTGTATTAGCCTATTCTGGTGGTTTAGATACGTCAGCCATCGTGCCATGGTTAAAAGAAAACTACGGTTGTGAAGTTATCGCGTTTGTGGCCGATGTAGGTCAAGGTGCTGAAGAACTTGAAGGCGTTGAAGCAAAAGCGATCGCATCTGGTGCTTCTGAATGTTATGTAGTTGACTTAAAAGACGAAATGGTAAGTGATTATATTTACCCAACGTTAAAAACCGGTTCAATTTACGAAGGTACTTATTTATTAGGTACGTCAATGGCACGTCCTATTATTGCTAAAGCGCAAGTTGAGATTGCTCGTAAAGTAGGCGCTGATGCACTTTCTCATGGTTGTACAGGTAAAGGTAATGACCAAGTGCGCTTTGAATCTTGTTTTGCGGCCCTTGCGCCTGATCTTCAAGTTATTGCGCCATGGCGTGAGTGGGACTTATCAAGCCGTGAGTCATTACTTGATTACTTGGCAGAGCGTAATATTCCATGTTCTGCATCGGCAACTAAAATCTACAGCCGTGATGCAAACGCATGGCATATTTCTCACGAAGGTGGCGAGCTTGAAGATCCGTGGTGTCAACCAAGTGAGCAAGTGTGGACTTGGACTAGCTCACCAGAGCAAGCACCCAATGAGCCTGAATTTGTTACCTTAAACGTGGTTGAAGGTGAAGTTGTTGCTGTCAATGGCGAGCAGCTTAAACCGTATGACTGTCTAGTTAAACTTAATGATATTGCATCCCCGCATGGTGTTGGTCGTGTTGATATCGTTGAAAACCGTTTAGTGGGCATGAAATCCCGTGGCTGTTATGAAACCCCTGGTGGCACAGTGATCATGGCGGCATTACAAGCGATTGATGAGTTAGTACTTGATAAAGCAAGCCGCAAATGGAAAGAAGTACTGGGCGGCGAGTTTTCACATTTAGTCTATGACGGTCGTTGGTTTACACCACTTAAAGATTCAATCTTAGCGGGCGCAGAAGCGTTATCAACAGTTGCTACTGGCGAAGTTATTCTTAAGCTTTATAAAGGCCAGGTAACAGCGGTTCAGAAAAAATCACCTAATAGCTTATACAGCGAAGATTTTGCAACGTTTGGTGCAGATGATGTTTACGACCAATCGCATGCTGAAGGCTTTATTCGTTTATTCTCGCTTTCAAGCAGAATTTCAGCACTAGCGAAGAAGTAATTTTACTACAGCCTCGTAACAATAAGGCGGGGCAATTTCAGGGTTTGGAGAGATTTCATGGTATTATGGGGCGGACGTTTTTCTACGGGTCCAGATGAGGCGTTTAAACAATTTAACGACTCACTTCCCTTCGATTATCAACTCGCAGAGCAAGATATAGTTGGCTCTGTAGCGTGGGCAGGTGCCCTTAAGCAGGTTGACGTATTAAGTAGTGACGAACACAAAAAGTTAGTCGCTGCATTATATGAATTACTCGACGAAGTAAAAGCTGATCCACAAGCTGTGGCAACGTCAGGAGCTGAAGATATTCACTCACATGTTGAAGCTGCATTGATCGAAAAAGTGGGTGACTTAGCTAAAAAATTACATACCGGACGTAGTCGTAACGATCAGGTCGCTACTGACTTTCGTTTATGGTGTCGTGATACCGCCGCTCACATACTTACGGCGCTTGGTCAGTTAAAAGGTGAGTTTATCGCTTTAGCTGAACGTGAGCTGGGCACTATCTTACCTGGTTATACCCATTTACAACGTGCTCAGCCATTGTTGTTTAGTCATTGGTGTATGGCTTACGTGGAAATGATCGAACGTGATGAAAGCCGTTTAGCAGATGCTAAAGCGCGAATGAATTTTTGCCCTTTGGGCAGTGGGGCACTTGCCGGTACTGCGTACCCAATTGATCGGCAAGCACTTGCCGTGGGGTTAGGTTTTACCGCTGCGACTAAAAATAGTTTAGATGCCGTATCAGATCGTGACTTTGTGGTTGAGCTATTAAGCTGTGCATCAATCTCTATGATCCATTTATCGCGTATGTCAGAAGATTTGATCTTTTATAATTCGGGTGAAGCAGGTTTCATTGAGTTAGCAGATAATGTTACTTCAGGCTCATCATTGATGCCACAAAAGAAGAACCCCGATGCGCTAGAGCTTATTCGCGGCAAAACAGGGCGTGTATTTGGTGCCTTTAGTGCCATGATGATGACGTTAAAAGCACTGCCACTTGCCTATAATAAAGATATGCAAGAAGATAAAGAAGGCTTATTTGATGCCATGCCAACGTGGCTTGCTTGTATTCATATGGCGCAAGCGTGTATCAAAGGTATAAAAGTAAATGGCGATCGTACTTTAGCCGCTGCTAAGGGCGGGCATTCAAATGCGACAGAGCTTGCTGACTATTTAGTCGCCAAAGGGATCCCTTTTAGGGAAGGTCATCATATTGTTGGTGTGTTGGTACAAATGGCTATCGCACAAGGGAATAACTTAGAAGATTTAAGTTTAGAACAATTCCAATCGGTGCATAGTATTTTTGCACAGGACGTATATGCTGTACTAGAGATAGACGCATGTATAAAAGCGCGCCAAGCACTTGGTGGTACATCTTTAGAGCAAGTTACAGTTGCAGTTAAAGATGCCAAAAAAAAACAGCAAATAACAGTTCGTGACGCTAATCTTGACGATGTAGAGTCAATTGCTAAATTGATCCAGCACTGGGCTACGGTAGGTGAAAATTTACCGCGTGCTAAAAGCGACATGGTACATTCAATCAATGAGTTTGCAGTTACCGAAGTTGCTGGAGAAGTCGCGGGCTGCGCATCACTGTATATTTATGATACTGGTCTTGCTGAAATTCGTTCTTTAGGGATAGATCCTGAAACCGGTATTACTGGGCAAGGTCGTCAGTTAGTTGAACATTTATTAGTTAAAGCCAAAAAATTGGCACTCAATCGCATCATTGTTTTGACGCGAGTACCTGATTTCTTTGAAAAACAAGGTTTCACATTCTGTACCAAAGACAGCTTACCGGAAAAGGTAATGAAAGATTGTGAACTGTGTTTACGCAGAGACAATTGTGACGAAGTCGCGATGGAATTTATTTTGAAGCAAAGTCGGAACGCGGAGATCCCGTGTAAAAATGTAGCTTAAAATCCCTGGATATAAAAAACGTACGGTTATCCCTGTGCGTTTTTTTATGCCTTATCATATCTGGTATGACCTGTTGTGTGGGATGCGCTGTAGCAAATAAAAGATCAAAAAAGATCGTTTTTTAAAATGTTGGATCAGTAATTGCTTATTACTAGATGTAAGATGGCTCAGCGTGAGTTCATCTTTAAAAGCGCCAAGCAGTTATCAGAGCGTTAAAAACAGTGGCTTATTTAATAAGTCATTTATTCAACATTTATTGAAAGGATTAATCTTATGCAAGTTACAGCTAACAGCCAATTACAAATGCAAGCATACAATAATATGCAACAATCAAAGCCAGCACTTGAACAAAGCGCTAGTAATAAAACCCTACAATCTGATACAGTGTCTATATCTAATGAAGCCTTACTAGCGGCTAAAGGTGAAGCTGAAATCCAGCGCGGTGGTGGTGGTCTATCAACTGATCCTGATCGTCGTCGTCCTACTTAATTTGCTAGTTAGGTCAAGAACAAACGAGATGGTGTATGTATTTTGATTTAACGTCCTTAGGAATTCACTTTGATAGTATTATCATTTGGGGATTGTTAATGGCTTGTTTATACAATTTGTTACTCAAGTTTACCATTGAGGACAGAAGCAGCTCACCTCTCGTTATCTCTCTTATAATGCTGGTATCGTATGGATTGAGTTATGAATTTGTAGATCTCAATGCTGGCATGTATGTTTATCTGATATGGGTTAAATATGATTTTCTAACCATTATAGCCCTTCTAGTTTCACACAAACTGTTAAAACTACCTTACACTTCCACTCTGAAATATATACTTGCTGGGTTAACTATCAATACATTGATTTTCTTAGGAATACATATTGATATTGTGGTGTTTGACAATAAAAATTATTGGTGGTTTTGGAGTTTTTATTCAATAGGGATAACTGTTATAGATTTCTTTATGGTTGTTACGCTTATTTTTGGAAAGGATTGGCTACACATAGGTAAATTACTTTCTAAAAGGAAGCAGAAAAAACAAATCACTAATTTTAAAAACTGTTAATTTAACCACTGTAATTATTCGTGGATTTTTTTCAACAATACATTAGTTTTTATATGGCCACATTTATTATGTGGGGATTTCTAATGACTTTTTTGTATTGTCTTGTGCAAAAATCATCTAAACCTGGTGGCGAACGCACTCGTATGTGGGTCGCACTTACTATATTTCTATCCTATTTACTGCTCGATCCACTTCTAAATCTTAATTTTGGTTTTGATATTTTAAATTATGCGGACGCATATTTAATTTGGGCTATTTGTGACGTATTTACTCTGATTATTATCCTTTTCATAGCAAAAAATAAAAAAATAACAAAGTTACCAGCTAAGCTCTACATCGTAGTCGGCTTTAGTGTCAATATAGCTTTATTTATAGGTATGTTTGCAGATACTCATTATGGTGAATATATTGGACCTTGGTGGTTTTGGAATGTATATGCTGTGGTGGTAAATGTATCTGATGTGATGATGATAATTGCTTTATTATGTAATAAAGACTTTTTAGGTTTAGTTCGTGGTTATAACCGATTGCGAGGCCTAAAAAACTAGAGGCCTCGCCTAAAACTTAAAACCGGTATTCCCAGCTGGTTTTTAATGCGCTGTTGGTATCAGACTCGTTAGCAAGTTCGTCTTTATACACTGAGCCGCTGATCTTCCATAAACCACTAAAAATAGCCTGCTGATAACCAAGCTCTAATTGTAAGCGTTCAAACGTTTCGGCGACTTGGGTCAAGTCGGTGATGTCAGTTTTAAACCAACGTAACTTCGCATAGCCGCCATAACCGTTCATAGTATGATAATGCGCACCTAATACTGCTGATTTACTTTGCTGTGGTGTTGCAGAGCCAATTAACCGATCTTTATGATTATAGGCTTGGGCATAATTAATAAATGCTTCATTAGCATCGTCACAACTAAGTTGGGCTGTACAATCTTGTTGTGTATTTGAATATTCAAAATAGGTTTTTAGTAATTGCTCTTGGCCGCCAAAAAAGCTCTCAACGCCAATTGTATAAAAAGCATCACTTGGCGCTAAGCCACTGTCATTTTTTCCCATTATCTCGGTGTAAAATGCAATCGGTTGCTCTGCTATAGTGGTTGAGTATTTGGCATCTAAGCTTGTTAAGCGTTGCTTAGTTGTTATTACTTCCAGCGTATTAGGATTTACTTCTGTATTGGTTAAATAATCAGAGCTTGCGGTACTAAATGCAACCTCAAGTCCTGGTAGTGGTGTGCTGGCAAAGCGCATAGCCCAGTAGTCACCTTTTTCACCATTACTTAAATGTGGTTTTTGTTTTGCGTAAATACCAGTCAACTGCCAGTTACCTATGAATGATAACCAACTTGGGCCGACATATTGGGTGTTAGCACGGTTAATTCTTAGCCCTTTCATTGGTGCGGCATTATTCGACAGTAGTAATGCATTGTCGTTACCTGGTCCCCACCAATGGCTTACTTGTTCGGCGCTAACAGACCAATTGCCCATTAATACTGCTAAGTAGCTGCCATGATAGTTTATGTGTTCATCATCAAGTGCCTGATCAGCGTAATTAACACTGACTTTGGCGCTAACACGGTCGCCAGTGATAGAGCCATAGCTATTAATGCCACTTTTTTGTTGATCGCGTTTGCCAAAGCTTTGTTGCAAAGTCGGCTCACTATTGTAGTTAAGCCTCACACCAGAGCTACTGCCTTGTTTAGCGTTCTCTAAGGCATGTTTTACGTGTTGATAAGCAAATCGACTTTGTGTTGATAAACTGCTGCTTTCAATTGTATTTAAATCTCTGGCAATGCCTTGCCACATCAAGGGATAACTATTGATCGGTTGTTTAATCACGCCTTGGTTAAAGAGCATCTCAATTGAGGCTCGTAATAAAGGGTCGTCACTTTCAATCCAAGGTGATGCAAACGCGGGTGTGGCAATCACAACAAGGGTGCTTAAATAGATATTTAACTTCATCCGTGTAACTTTTCCTGTAATGCTTTTACTACAATAGGGTGTACAAACTCACTGACATCGCCTTTATGACGCGCGACTTCTTTAACTAGGGTTGAAGAGATAAATGAGTTCTTTTCAGCTGGGGTTAAAAAAACACTCTCTAAATCAGGATTTAAACGACGATTCATATTGGCAAGCTGAAACTCATAATCAAAGTCAGACACCGCACGAATACCGCGGATCAGTACATTCGCACTATGATCGCGTGCTAAATCAGCTAATAATCCAGAAAAACCGATCACGCTAACGTTATCTAAATGAGTGAGTAAACTATTGGCAATTGCTACCCGCTCATCTAGGCTAAAGCAGGGTTTTTTACTAGGATTGTGAGCAACTGCAACAATTACAGTATCAAACATTTTAGCTGCCCGCTGAATCAGATCTGTGTGTCCATTGGTTAATGGATCAAAGGTGCCAGGATAAATTGCGGTGACTTTCATAAATATCATCTTAGTGTTATTTTGAGGGTTATATTAACAGTCTTTGTTGTCCAGATCAGCCTGCAAATTGCGACTGCATATTTTCATTTGTAAATGAGTTTATTTCAATAAGAAACAATAACTACGAATTATGGATTAGAAATTTTCAAGGTGGTATTTTATTGGATTATATTTGTATATACTGCGCGGCTAATAATACTGAGTGAATTATGGGCATTTACTCTAATAAAAATAATCAGAGTAGCAGGATATGAGTACCAAGGATAAAATAATTACAACCAGCATAATGCTATTTAACCAACATGGCGAGCGTGCGGTCACAACCAACCATATCGCTTCACATATGGGCATCAGTCCCGGTAATCTTTATTATCACTTTAAAAATAAAGAAGACATTATTCGCCATATATTTGCATTATATAGTAAGCATTTACACACTCAATTTGTGCCAATGGAAAAGCAGGATGAAGCACTAACACACTTAACTGGGTATCTTGATGCTTTGTTTGAGTTGATGTGGCGTTTTCATTTTTTCTATGACAATTTGGGTGACATTTTATCTCGCGACGAAGTACTGAAAAAAGATTATATTGAGTTTCAAGAGGCTTTGTTAAGTCAAGTGCGCGAAATTGTGATTGGCCTGCGTGAAGGTGGGATGATCGCAATTGATGATGAAGATACCGTTGAACTTGCTCATATGCTAAAAATCACCGTCAGTTTTTGGACTCCTTACATTAAAGCCAGACGGTTAAGCGGTGAGTTAATGCAGCAAGATATTTATAATGGTATTTTAAAAGTGTTAGCGCTTTTTAAAGCATTTGGTACCGAGCAAAGTATCCCAAAAATTAACTTGTTACGCGAAAAATACAGTAAATTAGCGGCACAAGCAGAGCCTGTTTAATTAAACGCAGCGGTTGTTTATTTCCTAGACGTTAGATTTTTTGTTATAATCGCGCGCCCAACACGTGGGTGCGTGAATCCTAAATATTGTCTAACGAGTAAACTATGCTTAAATTTATCGTCAAACTCCATCCTGAAATAGCCATTAAAAGCCGCTCTGTGCGTAAACGCTTTACTAAGTTGTTAGAAAACAACATTAAAATTGTGTTACGCAAGCTTGACGAAAAAGTACAAGTACAAAATAACTGGGACAATATATCCGTCGTAACTAAATCAGATGACGCACAAATGCGCCTTGATTTTATCGATGGCTTACAACGGATCCCTGGTATTGTGCAGTTTATTGAAGTGACCGAAACTAACTACGAAAACCTGCACGATATTTACGAAAAAGCGTTAGATATGGTTGGCCACACCGTCGTGGGCAAAACATTCTGTGTACGTTGTAAGCGCCAAGGTAAGCATGATTTCACCTCTACCGATGTAGAGCGTTATGTGGGTGGTGGTTTAAATCAGCACGTCGATGGTGCCAGCGTAAGACTGAAAAATCCTGAAGTAACTATTCGTCTTGAAATTAAAGATGATAAAGCTTACGTCGTAACGCACACCCATCATGGTATGGCCGGTTTCCCATTACCAACGCAAGAAGATGTCTTGTCGTTAATGTCAGGTGGATTTGACTCGGGCGTTGCTAGTTATCAAATGATCCGCAAAGGCGCTCGTACGCACTTTTTGTTCTTCAATTTAGGCGGTGCGGCGCACGAGATTGGTGTTAAACAAGCCAGCTATTATATTTGGAAGCAGTTTAGCTCAACCCATAAAGTTAAATTTATCAGTGTTGACTTTGACCCCGTTGTTGCCGAAATTTTAGAAAATGTTGAAAACAGTCAAATGGGTGTAGTCCTCAAACGTATGATGATGCGTGCAGGCAGCCAAATAGCTGAAAAAATGGGGATTCAAGCGCTCGTTACCGGTGAGAGTCTAGGCCAAGTTTCAAGTCAAACATTAGCCAACTTAAGTGTGATTGACCGTGTTACCGAAACGCTTATATTACGCCCGCTGATCCAACACGACAAACAAGAAATTATAAACATCGCTCGTAAAATTGGCACCGCAGAAATGGCCGAAACTATGCCGGAATACTGTGGTGTGATTTCTAAAAAGCCTACAGTTAAAGCTAAAATTGCCGTAGTAGAAGCTGAAGAGCAAAAGTTTGATTTTGATGTGCTCAATACTGTTATTGAAAACGCACGTATTATGGATATTCGTGACATTGACGTTGAAGCTAAACAAGAGCTAAAAGAGGCCGAGTCAGTTTCTGATTTACCAGCTGATGCAGTTGTTGTTGATATTCGCTCGCCGGAAGAAGAAGATGCAGCACCGCTTGAAATTAATGGGATAGAAGTTGTGCATTTGCCATTTTTCCGCTTAGCGACCAAATTTGCAGACCTACCGCAAGACAAAGACTACTACTTATATTGCACTAAAGGTGTAATGAGTCAGCTACAGGCGCTTATTTTACATGAAAATGGCTTTGCCAATGTTAAAGTTTATCGCCCGTAAGGTTGATAGTTATTAATAACAAGCGCGAGTTAAATCGCGCTTTTTTTATGTCTGATAGCATCGAGTAAAGATTGATTGTGAGGGGTATTAATACCGAGTTGATTACCTTTTTGGCAAATATAACCGCACATCGCGTCAATTTCTGTGATGCGATTATGGGCGACATCTTGATGCATTGATGAGTAATTGTTTTTGGTATCACTCATCACTTGATAGGCGTTCGCTAACGCTTCAGCAAGTCGCACATTAATACCTAGTTTATTTGCTACGGTACACGCTTCGTTTAAGATATTTAAAATTATGCCACTAAACTGTGGTGCAGTCAGTGCGCCATTTTTCACATTGTGCAGCGCACTGAGTGGATTAATAGCAATATTAACGAGTAATTTTTCAAAGCGTAATTGTTGTATATTATTTGTGGTTGTTAATTCAGGAATAGCGTTTAGTAGATTTTTAACTTCAGCGAGTTGTGTTTTTGCTTGCTGGTTACAATCACCTAAAATGCTGCTCCCGATACCAGTATGCAACACACTAAAAGGTGCATCTTTGTAGCCCGCTAAACGTGTTGTTAAAAAATATAGTCCTTGTTGTTTTGTAAGTTCGCTATTTATTTCATCTACATTACCCATGCCATTGTGAGATAAAATTAATTGGCATTGAGCGCTTAAAAAAGGCTTTAGTTGCCTAAATGCGGTGGCAACTTGATATGCTTTAACAGTAAAAATAATAACATCGACTTGGCCGTGCTCGGATAATTGAGTCAGGTTTGTCAGTTGGCAATTAATTGTTTGTTTTGGCGCGTTTGCTTGTTGATAAAAACGAGGTTCGTCAATAGCATGCTTGGTAAGTAGGGTGACCCTGTGCTGTTGACTCAAATAATGGCTATAGAGCAGCCCAATGGCACCATCGCCAACGACGAATATATTAGCCATTTTGATTCTTTTTAAAACGAGAATAAATACCGAACAACAAAAAGAAACTAGCAGCCCCAGAAAAGTCAGCAACAACATCAGCAACAGAGGCGCTACGATAAGGGATTGTGCTTTGCATTAGCTCAATAGCAATGCCATAAAATGCTAATAACACGAGGTGAACGAATACAGGTAGCTTGAATGCTCTGACCATGACGGCTGCCAGAACAAAGAAAATAGTAAAATGTACTAACTTATCTAGGTGAGGCAGTGACGATACCCCAACGCCCCTAAAATCGCGGGCAAACAAAAAGGTAAATACCAGAATACTGATTAAAAATAGGGTTTGATAAACACGCCGAGTCACGAAAAATCCTAAATCGTTTAAAAATAGACCCGTAGTATATCAAACAAATTTCGTATCGCAGCTGAACAAAGCATAGAAAAGTGTAAAGATTTATAAAATTTATATAGTATAATTATCGACAATATAAACTTGAATTAAAAATATCTTGCTAGGAGAGACTTATGCCTTCATTTGACATTGTTTCGGAAGTCGAAATGAACGAAGCAAAAAATGCTGTTGATAACGCTAACCGTGAACTTGAAACTCGCTTTGATTTTAGAGGCGTTGATGCGTCAATAGAGCTTAATGATAAAACCATTAAACTAAAAGCAGAAGCTGATTCACAGGTTATGCAGTTGTTTGATATTTTAGCGAGCAAAATATCAAAGCGCGGTATGGACGTATCAAGTTTAGAGCTGCAAGATATTTCACGTGCGGGAAAAAATGTTTTCCGTAATGTTGCGCTAAAGCAAGGTATCGAAAAAGATATGGCTAAAAAAGTAGTTAAAGCCATTAAAGACTCTAAAGTGAAAGTACAAGCTGCGATCCAAGGCGAAGAAGTACGTGTAACGGGCAAAAAACGTGATGACCTACAAGAAGCCATGCAAGTAGTACGCAGTGCTGATTTAGGGCAACCATTTCAGTTTAAAAACTTTAGAGATTAGAAAGCTAGGAGCTAGGTTTCTAGGTGCTAGAAAAAGCCAAATTGCAGCAATGTAGTTTGGCTTTTTTAGTTTAGAACTTATGGTTATTCCTAGAACCTAGAGTATTTAGATGTATAGCCGTCCATTGACTTTTGTGCTTAAAATAATCACAATAGCGACCTATTTTCAAGGTGCTTGTGGTTACTTTTCAAGGTTGTTGATTAAGTACGGCAAGATAATCGGGAAGTTGGTGGCGTTTATAGGATATAAACGAAGTCCAACACTGCCCCCGCAACGGTGATACATACTTTTAGCTAAATTTATTAGCGAGTTATGTTAAGTCCGGAGACCGGCCTTGAAGTCAATTTACTATCACTTGTGCGGTGGGCGCGGGTCAGGGGATATCATGTTAAACAAATCTACTCTAGGCGTAGCAATTGCCGCTGCGTTGTCTTTTTCTGTGTCTGCAGAGCAATCAATAGAACGCCTGACGGTAACAGCTAATAAATTTGAGCAATCAATTACTGATGTACTTGCCAGTGTAACTGTTATTGAGCGCAGTGATATTGAAACAAGTAATGTCCGTGATTTACCGAGTTTACTAGCAACCCAAGTTGGTTTTCAAATAAATTCCAATGGTGGCTTTGGACAAAGTTCTGGCGTGTCACTTCGCGGTTCAAGCTCGCGACATACACTTATTTTGATTGATGGCGTACGTACGGGCTCTGCAACCCTTGGTTATAAATCAATTAGTAATATTCCTCTTAATTCAATAGAGCGCATTGAAATTGTTAAAGGCTCTCGTGCTGCAGTTTATGGGTCTGACGCGCTCGCTGGTGTGATCAATATTATTACTCGTACAAAGGAATCCGTCAGCCTAGATGCAACATTTGGTACTGATGCTTATCAAAATTATCAAGTTGCAGGTACAACGGTAGTTGATGCTGTTAAAGCGTCGTTTAATGCTGGGTTTGAAAAAACGGATGGCTTTGACGTATTGCAAGGCGTAGCGCCGGATGAAGATGGTTATGAGAACAAAAATTTAGGATTTAATATTCGCTATGCAGATGAGCTGTTAGGTGAGCTTAAAGCGCTGGGTCAATACAGTGAAGGTAATGCACAATACGACAATGCTTTCTCGCCTATTGATAGTATCGTAGAAAATAATGAATTTGAAAATTATCAGCTAGGGCTGGGTTGGGATAAATCCTTTACCGATCATAAGCACTCAATTAATGTTGCTATTGCAACCGATGATTCTGACAACAAAGGCTATGATTACACAGGTGCGATTGTTACTAATAGTTATAAAACAAAACGTAAACAATTTGATTACCACGGCAGTTATAATGCAAGCCAATTTTTAACCGTTAATGGCGGGCTTAATTGGTATAAAGATGAAATATATACCAATGGTAAGGCTTATCTAGCGGATAGCAAAGTAGCTAAAGCTGCATTTCTTGGGGGCTATTTTGATGACAATAAAGTCATTGCAAATTTAGCATTGCGTTTAGATGATGATGAGCAGTTTGGTAATGAAACAACTTACGCCGCAGCTGTTGGTTATCACTTAAATAAGCGTGCAACACTTAGATTGAGTCAAAGCACGGGCTTTAAAGCGCCAACATTTAATGATCTTTATTTTCCTGACCCTTTATCTCCAGGTAATCCAAATTTAGCACCAGAGACATCAACTAACCAAGAGTTAGGTTTGAGTTTAGACTTTTCTCAGGCAAAGCTTGATATATCAATATTCAGAAATAATATTGAAAACCTAATTGCATGGGCACCTAATGCAGCTGGTAAATGGCAGCCAGAAAATATAAATGAAGCACGCCATGAGGGTGTTGAGTTTAGCTTTGCCAATAAAGTACTTGGTTTTGATAATCAGTTTAATTTTACTTATTTAAATGCTGAAAATACCGAAACGGGTGTAGCACAAACTTATGTTTCACCACGTACTGTGAACTGGTCTGTTGCGAAGCAGTGGGGCGATTTTGATGCCGGTTTTGATATGCAGTACCGTAGTGATCGTCAAGGTAAAGTAACAGAGCTTAGTTCTTATACGTTATGGAACTTAACTGCAAATTATCAATTTAACAGTGCGCTTTCATTTTCTGCTCGTGTTGAAAACTTATTTGATAAGCAATACAACGCGGTTGACTCAAGTATGGATTATGCAACTGGCGAAGTGTTTTACTACAATACAGTTGACCGTCGCTTCTTTGTTGGCGCCAGCTACCAGTTCTGATCTCGTTCTAGCTTAAATAAAAAAGCCCGACACCTTTGTTTGTCGGGCTTTTTTATATTTAGATGAAAATGCTTATTTAGCACTTTGCTTAGTTTACTAAAAACTGTTTATAGTCTTTTTCAAACTTTTTCAGCTTTGGTGCTATCAATAAACTGCAATAGCGTTGCTCAGGGTTTTCGTTGTAGTAGTCTTGGTGATACTGCTCTGCAGGGTAGTAAGTGGTTGCAGGGCTAACTTCAGTGACGATATCTTCGCGTATTTGGCTTTGTAATTTTGCAATATATTGATTAGTTTGCGCTTGCTGCTCGCTATCATGATAATAAATCACACTTCGATATTGGGTACCTATATCATTACCTTGGCGGTTTAGCTGAGTGGCATCATGCAGGGTAAAAAACATCGCCAGTAAGGTTTCGTAGCTTATCAGGCTACTGTCAAACTTAATCTGTACAACCTCTGCGTGGCCGGTGAGGCCAGTGCAAATTTGTTTATACGTAGGCTTAGTTGTTTTGCCGCCAGTATAGCCAGAGCTTACTTGTAAAACGCCTTTCACGCGCCTAAACGCGGCATCAATACACCAAAAGCAGCCACCACCAAATGTTGCTGTTTCATTTGTTATACTCATTAGTTGTTCCTTAAAGCTGTTAAATTACACGGATGATCTAGCGTATCAGAAGAACGAGCAAGGTGGTTTATTATTTCATTTAATTACAGTAGGGAAGTGTGTGGAAGTGAAAAGTAGCGTTGCTATGGGTTTGCAACGCTACGATGAGATTAAAGCTCTTTTAGCGGCCTTTCAGCTTCTTGTTGGTTGAGCTTTTGTTGTAAAAACTCAGGAGACTGAGTATTGCGAGCCAGCGCATAGTACGCCGCAGGAACAACAAATAGCGTAAGTATGGTTGCGACAATAACGCCAGTAAACACCACTACACCAATTACCATACGGCTCTCTGCACCAGGGCCTGAGGCTAGCACTAGTGGCACCGCACTCATTACCGTAGTCAAAGAGGTCATAATAATTGGTCGCAATCTTTGGGTTGCTGCTTGTAAAATAGCTTCACTAAACTCTACGCCTTTATCGCGCAATTGATTGGTAAATTCGACAATCAATATACCGTTCTTAGCACTAAGACCAATCAGCATTACAATGCCTATTTGGCTGTAAATGTTTATGGTTAGTCCTGCAACCCATAAACCAAACATTGCGCCCATCAAACCCAGTGGCACAGTGAGCATGATCACAAAGGGGTGCATAAAGCTTTCAAACTGAGCGGCTAAAACTAAGAAGGTAACAGTAAGCGCTAGAATGAAAACATACGTCATCGCTGAGGCACCTTCATAATATAATTGCGATTCACCTTTATAATCAATGGCGCCATCAATTTCGTTTTCTTCCATTGCCACTTTATTTAAAAAGTTAAGCGCTTCTTCAAGGGTATAACCATCGGCGAGGTTAGCGCTCAAAGTAATAGCACGCATTCGGTTGTAACGATTTAGCCTTGATGCAGTGGCTTCTTCTTTCAAGCTAATTAAGCTATCTAGAGGAACCAGTTCATCACTGCGTGATTTTAAGTAAATATTTGATATATCAGTAGGATCAGCAAAGTCAGCTTTGGTGCCTTTTAAGATCACATCGTATTCTTCACCACGGTCAATAAAGGTGGTAACACGGCGTTGGCCTAACATGGTTTCAAGGGTGCGGCCAACATCCGAAACTGAAATCCCTAAATCCGCCGCTTTGTTTTTATCGATACTGATCAAAAACTGCGGGAAGGTTTCTTTGTAGTCATGGTCAATACGCACCAGTCCTGGGTTTTTCTCTGCACGTTCAATGATCCGGTCTCGCCAATCAGCTAATTGTGCATAATCATTACCTTGCAGGACAAACTCAATGGGCCGTGATGAGCCACCGCCACCAATACCACGGCGCATAATAGCAAAAGCGCGCACATCGGTGACTTCAGTCATTTTTGCACTGATCTCATCCATTACTTCCCAAGTTGAACGTTTACGTTCATCCCAGTCAGCCATACCAACAATTGCTACACCACCGCTGCCACCCCAGCCAGGTACGCGCACCAGCACTCGGCTTAGTTCGCCCGCTTCGGAATAAGGCATTAAACGTTCTTCAATTTTTGCCATGTTGGCGGCGTTATTTTCATAACTTGCCCCTTCAGGGCCACTCATCATGATAAAGAAAGTACCACGGTCTTCTTTTGGCGTAAGTTCTGAAGGAATTTGTTGGAACAGTAAATAACTAACAAAACCAGCCAGCAGTAGGGTGATTGTTAAACCACCTGAACGCGTCATATTTGAGCGTAAAGAGTTTTTATAACTTTGCTCAATCTTACTAAAGATACGGTCCATCCATTGGCTGAATTTACTCTCTTTTGAGGATGGTTTGAGTACTAATGAACACAACGCTGGCGAGAGTGTTAATGCGGTAATGCTTGAGAAGAATACCGCAGCGCTGACGGCCATCGCAAACTCGGTAAATAATGCGCCGATACGGCCATCCATAAATACCAAAGGCACAAACACCGAGATCAGCACTAAGGTGGTGGCTATAATTGCAAAACCAACCTCACGGGCGCCACGATAGGCAGCTAGTAGAGCCGGTTCGCCCAGTTCGATACGCCGGTGAATGTTTTCTAGCATTACAATCGCGTCATCAACAACCAAGCCAATTGCTAGCACCAGCGCCAGTAGTGTCAATAAGTTAATTGAATAACCCATCGCCAGTAAGAACATAAAGCTACCAACCAACGCAACAGGGACTGTTACCGCTGGGATCAAGGTAGCGCGAATGTTCCCTAAAAATAAGAAGATAATTAATACCACCAAAGCCATTGAAATAGCCAAGGTACTGTAAACCTCGTTAATCGATTCTTTAATAAATATTGACGAGTCATAGCTGTCTTGAATAGTTGTGCCTTCTGGCAGATTACGTTTGATTTTTTCAAGTTCAGCACGAGCATTATCGACCACGGTAAGTGTATTGGCCTTAGCTTGTTTAACAATACCAAGGCCAACCATGTTGCGGCCATTACCACGGAATAAGCTTTCATCGTCAGCGGCTTCTAAGTTTACATCAGCAACTTCACCAAGACGAACTAAGTAACCATCGTCACCACGTTTAATTACCAAGTTTTTAAAGTCTCGCTGCTCTTTATAACTACGCGCTGTTCGTACGGTAAAATCACGGTCGATAGATTCAATTTCACCAGCTGGTAGCTCAACATTTTCAGTTCGTAGGGTGTTTTCTATGTCACTACTGGTTATGCCACGAGCAGCCATTGCTTGGCGATTGAGCCAAATTTTCATGGCATATTTACGTTCACCACCAACACGCACATTGGAAACACCATCTACCACAGCTAAACGGTCGACAATAAAGCGCTGTGCATAATCAGACAGTTGCAATGAATCCATCGTGTCGCTATTGAGTAAAAACCAAGCAATAGGGCTTTCATCACTGTTAGATTTAGATACTTCTGGCGGGCGTACTTGCTCAGGGAGGCTATCTAGTGCGCGCGCTACACGTTCGCGGACATCGTTTGATGCGGCATCAATATCACGGCTGATATTAAATTCAATGGTAATATTTGAGCGACCATTTCTACTTGATGAATTAATGCTTTTAATACCTTCGATACCGGAAATACGGTTTTCCAGTACTTGGGTTATTTTTGTTTCTATGATCTCGGCTGAGGCACCCGTATATTCAGTGCTTACACTGACTATTGGTGATTCAATATCAGGATATTCGCGCAGCGGTAACATCGAAAAAGCCACTAAACCAAAGGTTAGTAACAGTAGGTTAATTACAATTGCAAAAACGGGGCGTTTGACACTGGTATCAGTAATTTTCACAGTTTACCCCTTCACAGTAACTTTGCTGCCTGAGCGAATTTTAATAATTCCTTCAGTAACAATTTGCTGCCCATTACTAATACCTTCATCAATGGCAACCCAGCCATTGTGACGACCTGCAACGTGAACCTCTACTTTGGTTGCTATTCCGTCTTCAATTTGAAAAACATAATGTTTATCTTGTTGTGGGATCACCGCTTTTTCTGGCACCATCATCGCTTGATTTGAGCTCAGTTGTAATGCTGTATTGAGCAACATGCCCGGGCGTAATAAACCACTTTTATTCGCGAAGCTGGCTGTGACTTCAACACTGCGGGTTATTGAATCAATTCGTGCACTAACGTGTGTTACTTTACCGGTAAAGGTTTTTTCAGGGTAAGCATCATTTTGGGTCATTACTTTCATGCCAACGTTTAATTGCGCAAGGTATTTTTCTGGGACTTTGAAATCGACTTTAATTATGCTTATGTCATCTAAACTTGTAATAATTGTGCTGTTATTTACATAAGCACCTACGGAGATTTGACGCTTACCTAAAATGCCTGAAAAAGGCGCGAAAATAGTCATTTCAGCCAATTTAGTTTTAGCATTTTCAAACTGCGCTTCGGTTGCATCAACGCGAGAAAGTTGCTCTTCGAGCAATGACTTTGCGGTTGCTTGAGAGCGAGAAAGCTCAGTTAAGCGTTCAAGTTGACGTTTTTCTTCACGTAAGTTAATTGCCAGTTCTTTAACGGTGAGTTCTTCTTGCTGCGATTGCAATTGTACGAGCTTTTGACCTTTACTGACTAAATCACCGTCTTTAAAATAAATGTCAGTTACGTAATCATTTTGTGCGCTTTTTATATAAATTGCTTGATTAGCGCGGGCACTGCCGATAGCCTCAATGAGGACTGCATTTTCTTCACTTGCTACAGTGTGAGCGGTTACTTGGGTAGCACTTGCTGTGAAGTCGGATTGCTCACCTTGGCTACTTGGTAAATAAAGATAAACACATAGCCCCAGAAGTAGAGTAATAATAAATGGAAATAGCGCTTTGCCAGATTGCTTTGCATACATTGTTAAAAATACCGGAAATTTAATTGCCTCTAGTGTACAAAATTACAGCGTGAATTGGCGGCCGCGTATCTCATAAATCTGTCGGTTAGGCGTAAAAGTTAAGTTATTTTTTTGTTTGTTCCTGTTTTGTGTTTGTATATGAGAGAGTTATGAAGTTAACGAGCAAATGTCCGCGTTGTATGAAAATACGAAAATTGATTATTTGGACTATAATTATGTACGTTTTTTATATTATTTTTTATCGTTATGGTTAAACGCAAAAATACTGTTTTAAAATTGCGTGCGCAAGGTGCGCGCAATGGTATCGAAATTCTCACTGTCGGTGCGGTGGGGCTGATATTTATAATGCTGTTTAATTTACTGCGGCCCGACGAAATTAGCATTTTCGAAACTTTTTTAGTGAGTTTATGTTTGGCTGCTATTTTTGTTGGTTTTTTAAAAACTCAAGAGCCATATTACAGTTTAGTTATTACAGAACAAGAACTTACTTATCAACATAAATATGGCTATTGGAGTCTGAAGCAAGAAAATCTAAATCGCAGTGGTATTCCTAAAGTAGAACAAGAACTTGAACCGCTTGAGTTAAATGCTGTAGGTATTAAACTTAATGACACTGATGAATTTTTATTACAATTAGCACCAAGAATTGCTGGTAAATTATTGATCGAACAACGGCATTTATTTATGCAAGTAATTCAAAAACATTGCAAAAATGGCAATTGCCCATCAGAATGGTTAGTTGAAGATAATCATTACACTTCTGTGAATGGTCGCAGTTTTAATGGCTTGATAGCCATGTTTGCTAATAGGATGCGACATCTACGGCAATTAACAGGATATGATTTACTGTTACCCGCAAGTGTATTAGATAGAAGTATTTGGGATTTTAGCCATAGCTTAAATGCATGGCGGAATAACCCAGTCGTATTTATAGAATCTCAATTAGAGAGACAGACGCCTGAAAATAGGCGTTAGTTAGTAGGATGAAGCGATGAGTCAAGATAGATCTTTTATTAAAAGTGGCAGAAATACCATAATCCATAAAGATAAAAAACTCGATTTAGTGATCGTGAATTCTGAAATACACCCAAAAATCAAGGTAACTCAACATGGTTTAGAGCCATTTAAGGAAGAGTTGCCAAAAAATCGTCGTGAAGCTAAAGAGCGCTATTTAGAAATGGTTTACATAGGTAGTGCTGACGTATTTGGAGAAGAGAAGCGCTTACTGTTCATTCAGGCGTTAGATGGTCGTGAGTATAAGGTCGATTATAGTAAAATAGGCACAAAGTTATTTGTCCGTATTCACCAAGATAGCTATTTATAACATCCTCTTTTTGTATCTGGCATTGTTGTTGCTTAATTTATTGATTGGCGTGGCTATTAATATAAAAGCTACGTAATTTCAGTTTTAAATGAGGAATCAGTGCATGAAATCCCCTTTAATGGTTTTACCGTTGTTTGCTGTATTGACAGCATGCGGTGGTGGCGGAGGCGGCAACGATAATCCCGTAGTCGCAGCATCCGTATTTGCTGGCGATGATCAGCGCATTATTGAAAAAAGTGAATTTACTATTGAGGCCAAAGGGTCGCCTGCTGATGGTACCTTTACCTGGCAGCGAGTAAGTGGACCAATTATTGCCGGCTTTCCCCTCACTGGTGCACTACAAACCATTACTGCCCCTGATATTAAAGCAAACAGTGAGCTATTACTGCGTGTTAGTTATCAAACCACCGATGGCCAATTAGTTAGTGATGACTTACTGATCGAAATTGAGTCAAATAATCAGCTTCCTCAAGTCATTGTCACTCAAACTGCACCCGAAACATTGCCTTCAGATTATAAAGATATAATTACCTTAAGTGGCGCCAGTTCAGTTGATCCGGATGAAAATGGCCAAATTAATAGCTATAACTGGCAACAAATTACAGGGCCAACGCTCGCTGTAGATAGTAATAGCAATGCAACAATTAGTTTCACTCATCCGTTACTTGATACCAACACGCAGATCACTTGGCTGTTAACGGTTGTTGATGATGAGGGGGGCGAGTCGAGCTCGCAGTATTCTCATACCTTAAACAAAACCAGTGAAGTCATTATTGCTAATGCTGGTATTGATCAAAGTGTTATTGAGCTGGAAAAAGTGACCTTAGATGCTACAGATTCCGAAACAGTAACAGACACCTTTAAATGCTACTGGCAGCAAACAGCTGGCACAGCGGTGCTTGATAACCAGCAGCAATGTATTACTTCTTTCACAGCACCGGCAACCGAAGCGGTCAACACCCATACTTTTGAAGTAACCGTGACTGATAGTAAAGGTCGCACTGATAAAGATAGTGTTGATATTGTGGTTAATTCTAAACCGCTTGGTCTTATCAATGATACTGGGATGAGCAAATGCTACAACAACACCCAAGAAATAGCCTGTACAAGTCCTGATTTTCCGCGTCAAGATGCTTCTGTTGGCCGCGATAGTGGGGTTGGCTCGCATATCGAGAAAGTGGGTAAAGGTGAGCAGGCTTTTGATTTTACAAAACTTAACCAGTTTGCCGATGAATTATTAGATAGCGCCGCTAATTTTAGTTGTATTCGCGATAACGTTACGGGTTTGATTTGGGAAGTAAAAAGCCCTAATACAGGCACTTTACCAAATACGGCGTTGCGTGAAGGACAAAATCATTATACTTGGTATTTAACTAGTGAAGATGGTGTGCAAACGGGGAGTAGCCTTGGCACGCCAAACAGCACTTGCCCAAGTAATAATAATTGTAACTTACAAGTGTATGTTAATGAAGTAAATGCTCTTGATTACTGTGGCGGTACTAACTGGCGAGTACCTAGCTACACAGAGCTATTAACGCTACTTAATTATGGCAAGCATGGACAATCAATATTGCTCGATGAGAATTACTTTCCTAATACGCCTAATAGTAACTTATTAGCGGATGGACTAATTTATTGGACCTCACAAACTGCGGTAGATGGGACTAGCTTATCACAAGCGTATATTTTTGATATGAGCGACGGCAATGATTTGGCATATCCTAAAAGTGATACCGCGTTTGTGCGCTTAGTCAGAACCGCAGGAGCAACACAATGAAATCATTATTAATTGGCTTATTGTTAGCAAGCCCTGCAGCAATGGCTGTGCAGACCTGTTATGAAGGTGTAACACAAACAACGGCTACAGCGCGTTTTACAATGCACACCGATGGTACGGTGAGTGATAATATCACCGGACTTATGTGGCAAACCTGTAGTTATGGACAAAGCTATGACCTAACAACCAATAGCTGTTTAAACAGCATTGTGAAAGTTAATTGGCAAGAAGCATTAAGAGCTGCGGTAAACGACCGCACAGGTGCTTATAAAGATTGGCAAGTACCTAATAATAAAGAGCTTGCCAGTATTTTAGAACATAGCTGTGTAACCCCTAGTATTAATGAGACCGTGTTTTTGGGCAATTTAAGTGAGAACTATTGGACTAGTACATCAGGTATTGGCGATAAAACTTCAGCTTGGGTATACACCTTTGACAGAGGTCTTAACAGTTTGCACGATAAAGAGTCGTTCGTTTATTTACGCTTAGTGCGCTATGAAAAGTAACATCGCCGTTTAAAAATACTGCTGAAATACCTCTAACCGCGCTTGTTCTAGCGCGGTTTTTATTGCTGCGCCCTTAATGCCTTGCGTAATAAATTGCTGCGGGTTAATTGCTTTAGCTGCTTTGGTTGCTGTTAATAATAATTTTTGATTAGCCAGTGATGCTGCTTGGTTAATCTCAACGGCTTTTAGAACTGCCTCGAACCGTTCAGGGCGGCGCCATAAATCGAGTTGATTGCAGCAACTGAGTAGTTGCTCTGCGGTGATTGTTTGGCTAGTTAAGGTTGCTTGGTGGGTATTAAGTTGTAATGCTAAGTCGCGTACGTCATTTGGTAAACGAATAGTTTGACTGAGAATTTTAATCTCTTCTTGCGTCAATGATGCAGTGGCTTGTACAAACAATAATGCCTGATCGGTTATATTTTGGCTTTGTGCGTAAGCGTAACGGTTTTTTAGTTGTTGATATAACTCATCGCTCCAGTTACCTGCTAAGGCAGGGCTGATTGCACTAAGCGCGCCTAACTGCGCTAAAATATTCAAGAACTCAGCAAATGCGCCATCCGTTAATGATTTTTCACATTCTAGCCAAATGCGTTCTGCGGTGAGTGTTTGTAACTCTCCTTGGTTGATCATCTGTGTTAGCAATTGCTGGGTTTCTTCGGCAATCGTAAAACCAAGATAATGATAACGAGCTGCAAAACGGGCAACGCGTAATATGCGTAGTGGATCCTCGCTAAATGCGTCAGATACATGGCGCAAAATGCGGTTGTCTAAATCTTGCTTGCCGCCATAAGGGTCAATTAAGTTGCCATCTTGTGCTTTTGCAATAGCGTTAACGGTTAAATCGCGGCGGCGTAAGTCGTCTTCTAAGGTAACATCTGCTGAAAACTCGCAGACAAAGCCCGTGTAACCTTGGCCTTGTTTTCGCTCGGTACGAGCTAGTGCGTATTCTTCTTTAGTTTTTGGGTGTAAAAAAACGGGAAAGTCTTTACCAACTTGTTGATAGCCTTGTTTGATCAGTTGCTCAGGAGTTGCACCGACCACCACATAATCGCGTTCTTTGATGATTCGCCCTAATAGCTCATCACGAACTGCTCCACCGACCAAATAAACTTGCATAATTTCCCCTGAATATTAACTGTGCAAACTATTTTACGTTATTTAACTAATAAAACGCTAACAAGGTTTTCACTTACGCTGTTTTTTTGCCATTATAGGCCGTGATTTAATCAGTAAGGAAATTTAGGGTGTATTTAAGCTATTTTGGCTTGTCAGAGAAACCGTTTTCAATCGCGCCAAATCCACAGTACTTATTTTTAAGCGAACGCCATAAAGAAGCGTTGGCGCATTTAACTTATGGCTTAGGTGAAGCCGGTGGGTTTGTATTGTTAACCGGTGAGGTGGGAACAGGGAAAACGACCTTAACCCGCAGTTTGCAAGAGCAGTTACCTGAAAACACACAAGTGGCGTTGATCCATAATCCAGCACTGTCACAATTGGAACTGTTAGCGAGTATTTGCGATGAATTTCATATTGTTTATGACGAGCAAAATGCGACGTTAAAAACCTTAACAGATGCAATTAAAAAGCATCTTGAAGCGAATCATCAAGCAGGTGGCCACACTATTTTGATTATTGATGAAGCTCAGCTTTTAGCCCCTGACGTGCTAGAACAGCTTCGTTTATTAACTAACATAGAAACAAACCATAAAAAATTACTACAAATAGTATTGGTTGGTCAGCCAGAATTACAGGCTTTATTAAAGCGTAATGAGTTGCGTCAGTTAGCACAGCGGATCACTGCTCGTTATCATTTACTACCGTTAACTGAAGGACAAACTTTTGCTTACGTTAAGCATCGTTTGTATGTTGCAGGTTGTGATCGGGGACTATTCTCAAATGATGCGTTAAAAACGATTCACTTAGTTACTGCAGGTATTCCGCGTTTAGTAAACTTATTATGTGAACGCTGTTTAATGGGCGCTTTTTCTAAGCAGCTAACGATGATTGATAGTGATATAGTAATGCGCTCAGCACAAGAAGCGTTACCGCCGAGTGCATTAAGTTCCGTTAGTATAGAGCAGCAGTCGTCGTTTAATTGGCTCTATCCGTTGGCATTTTTAACTGTGCTCAGTCTGGGTATTGGTTTGTCGTTTATTCTTTAATTAATGGTCATATATGTCGTATTTATTAGATGCCTTAAAACAATCAGAACAACATGATGAAGCGTCAGCACATGACAGAAACGCTGAGCAATTAAAACAGCAGCAAGAACTGCAGCGTTATCGTTTTATTGCGATTTCGCTTGGCTTGTTGGTTGCTTTTTTACTGACCTTAATGGCAGGGTTTTCAATTGGTAAATGGTTACAAAAAAATCATTTTAATACCCCTGAACAAGTGGTAACGACTGTTCAGGATCAATCAGTGGAGCCTGCTGATGACAAAACACCTGTACCTGCCACAGTGAAGCCTGAGCAATCGATACCGGTGCAAACAAATCCAGTACAAACTAGCCCAGCCCAAGTTGCCAGCACGCAGCCGATGTCTCAGCCGCAATTTGTTCAACCTCAGCAATACCAACAAGCAGCAGGGCAATATCAGTGGGTGCAAGTGCCAGTAAATACTGCACCAGCTTATCCGCAAGGTCAGCCAATGCTGGTGCAAACACCTAATGGTTATCAGCAAGTATATGCAGCGCCTCAGCAGCAATATAATCCTAATGCAGTGCAAATGCAGCCAATGATTAACAATAGCGCTAGCAATATCGATATGAGTAAATACAAAGTATTGGGGAAGCCTATTGGCGAACCGACTAGTGAGAAATCAAAGCCTGTGGCAACTGTCAGCGATGAAGAACTTGAAACTGTGCCAACGGCGCTTAAAAACGCCTTTGCTCGCGCTATCGAAGATACTCAAAGCACCCAATCTCATCAAGTAACGCAAGGCACTAAAAATTCATCTTATGCTGAGCCGATTGAGTTACTACCTGATGCTTTGTTGGCATTGATGCCAGAAATTAAATACCAAGCGCATATTTACTCATCATCACCTGATAAACGTTGGGTAAAGCTCAATAATCGGGAGTTATATGAGGGAGATAGCATTGGGGACTTAAGAGTATTAGAGATCACTCCAGAGCAAACGGTGCTGAGTTTTGATGATTATGAATTTAGCTTAAAAGCGCTGCAAGATTGGCCCGAGTGACGATTATATAGCTACTTCGCGCAGGCCTATTTTGTTTTCGGTGATCATTACGGCAAAATTGAATTTTTGAAAAATCTAATTAAATCAATGTTGAAATCCGCTGGTTTAATGGCGGATTCTAACGAATCTTGATTTCGGTTATGCGCCAGATCTATATCTTGAACTTGCGTATAGTGAGCGTGTTTTGCATTGTAAAAAGTTTTCACTTGAGGTTTAAGAGGGCTGCTAGGGTTGCTTTTGGTCACTAGGCCGACTTTTTGACTCGACAGTTTAACTAACGTGCCAACTGGATGAACGCCAATACACTGAATAAATTTAGTCAGTAACTCGCCATCAAAGCTATCTGGACAACCATCTTTGAGTATTTTAAAGGCCTTGATTGGCTCCATGCCGGCCTTATAAACACGCTCAGCGGTAAGTGCATCATAGACATCAACAATCGATGCCATACGCACGTACTGGCTTATTTCATCAGCTCGCTTGCCAAACGGGTAACCCGTGCCATCTAGTCGCTCATGATGAAAGCCTGCAATATCGACGGCAATGCCTTTAAGGCCCGCTTTTTCTAAAATTTCTTTACTAAAACGCGCATGATCCTGAATCACTTTATATTCTTGATCGGTTAACTTACCCGGCTTATTAAGAATATCATCCGGTATCTGAATTTTACCAATATCATGTAATAGCGCACCGGTGGCAAGCTCTTCAATAAGCGCTCGTTCAAAACCTAAGTGTTTGGCAAAAATACTGATTAAGATCGAGACATTGATCGAGTGTTCTAGTAGGTAGGCGTCTTTTTCACGCATACGGGTGATGCATGCTAGCGCATCTTGATTACGAAATACCGAATCAATAAAGCCGCTAGCTAATTCTTTAAAGGGGGTAATATCTATAGTGTTACCGGCTTTTATATCGGTAAATGCTTTGCTTTGCAGTTGTTTTGCTTCGCTGTAGAGCTTAAATGCTTTGTCCATCTCTTGCTCAACACTGTGTGTTGTAGACCAAGGATCACGTTGTTTAGGCGGTTCAACCTTTATACCGCTTGTTGTGGCAGTAGGAGTGAGTTCAACGATGGTTTTATCAGGATCAATTTCAACTTCTAAGATACCGGCTTTTATAAGTTGCTGTACGCCAGCTTGCGTTTTTACCCAACCTTGGTTTTTGATTTTAATTTTACCCGTTTGTTTAGTTACGCTATGTACAAACATACCTGGTATAAGCTGATCGATTGGGATAATTTTCAATGTGTTTACTTCATAATAAATAACATACTACAAAGTTAGCAAAATTCTTACTGGATAAGTAGTAAAAAGGGCGCTAATTAGCGCCCTTTGTTAATATCTACTTAAACTCTACTCGTCATCTTCAACTAAAGTCATTAGTGATGTATTACCGCCTGAAGCAGTTGTATCAATACTAATGGTCTTTTCTGTTAATAAGCGCTTGATTAGCGTGTCGTAGTACTCAGCACTGATCACTGGCAAGATAGCTCCTTTACGTTGCGCTAGCTGTTGACTGAAGTAGCCTAAGCGTGATGAGCGCGATGCAACAACAGCACCTGCTAAATGAGGGTGCGCCAAAATAGCTTGTAACTGATTCGGTTTAGCTACTTGGAATACCCCTTCAGCAATACCTGTTGAGATAAACTTATCTTTAAAGGCCACCGCTTCGTCATAGAATAACTCCGACGCTACGGTGATCACGGTATTACCTGCAGCAAGTGCGGTGATGATCGAAATAGCCCAGAAGTTAAACGAGGTACTCTTATCGGCATAACATACAACACAGCCACGCGCTTCAAGGTGAAGGGTGTTTGATTCACCTGTTGGCCCCGGCAAAGTAGTAAACTTACGCATGTGCTTTTCAAGGCGATTAAGTTGGGCACGAGCATCGGCAAGTGTTAATGCTAAATCGTCGGCTAACTCGTCAATAATATCGACTGTGGCAACTTTAGCTAATAACTGACGTACCGCTGAAACACGATCGTTCAGTGGGGTTGCGCGCCAAATTTTTTCATCGCGCATGGAGTTTGCCATTAACTTCTCGACTTGCTCAGCAGCACCTGAATAGTGGTGAGTGTCAAGCTCGTCTGGTGTTAAGTTAGTCATTTGCACGTTTTCAGGTGATGCTTTTTCTTTAACTAAACGAGTTAAGTAGTTAGGGCCACCTGCTTTAGGTCCGGTGCCAGATAAACCACGACCACCAAACGGTTGTACGCCAACAATCGCGCCAATCATATTACGGTTAACGTAGACGTTCCCTGCACGCGACATTTTTGCTAAGTATTCACAACGCTCTTCGATGCGTGAATGGATACCCATGGTTAAACCAAACCCAGTGTTATTTATTTGGTCAATCACGTTATCAAGTTCTGTGCCTTTAAAGCGAATGATATGTACACATGGGCCAAATACTTCACGTTTCAGTACAGATAGATCTTTGATTTCATATAAACGTGGCGCAAAGAAATACGCTCCGTTTTCGCTATTATCTGGAATATCACACTCATAATGCAGTGTTGCGTTGCCTTTTAAGTACTCAACATGTTCGTTTAAGTTCTTCAAGGCTTTTTCATCAATTACAGGGCCGATATCGGTTGATAGTAATGATGGATCTCCAATGTGTAGCTCTTTTAACGCGCCTTTGATCATTTCAATTACGCTATCTGCGATATCTTCTTGAATGAACAATACACGCAGTGCAGAACAACGTTGACCAGCACTTTGGAAACCAGAGCTAATCACATCGTCAACGACTTGCTCAGGCAATGCTGTTGAATCTACGATCATACAGTTCTGACCGCCGGTTTCGGCAATCAACGGTACTTGAATATCATTACGTGCAGCAAGTGTTTGTGAAATGATGGTACCGGTCTCAGTTGAGCCTGTGAACATAACCGCTTGAATGCGCTCATCAGGAACAATAGTTTTACCTACTTCACTACCGCGCGCAATAACAGGCTGTACCACATGCTCTGGTAAACCAACAGATAACATAAGCTCAATAGTGCGCAGCGCAATATAGCTAGTTTGTTCAGCTGGTTTTGCAATAACAGTGTTACCAGTTACGATTGCAGCAGCAACTTGACCTAAGAAGATTGCTAATGGGAAGTTCCATGGACTGATACATAAAATCACACCACGGGCTTCAAAGCGCTCATCTTCACTTAGCTCTTCGGCGCGAGCTGCGTAGTAACGACAAAAATCAACCGCTTCACGTACTTCGTCAATACCATCTTGTGCTACTTTGCCGGCTTCTTTGATACAGATAGCCACAAGCTCGTCGTGATGACGTTCTAGAATATCAGCAATACGGCGTAATAGGTTTGCGCGCTCTTTAACTGGCGTTTGTGACCACGATTCAAAGGCGGTTTCTGCATTGCTTAGTAGAGTGAGCATATCATCGCTATTTTGTAGCTTGATATGACCGATGATCTCTTGATGATTGGCTGGGTTTTTAACTGCAATTGAACCTTCAGGAATATCGCTTTCACTAATACGGTGCTCTGCAAACCAGTTATCAAGATTTTCCTTGAATGGCGTGATCACATTGATATCGGTTAAATCCATACCTTTTGAGTTAGCACGTTCAGCGCCGTATAAATCAATCGGCATCTTAATTTGCGTGTTGTACTTGTTACGCAAACCTTGCAGTGTTTCTACCGGATCCGGTAATAACGATTCAACAGGTTTCGTGGTATCTACAATGGCGTTAACAAACGATGAGTTAGCACCGTTTTCAAGTAAACGACGCACTAGATAAGCCAATAAATCTTCGTGCTGACCTACAGGGGCATAAACACGACACTGAATTTTTTCTTCAGTTACGATTTGGTCGAATAATGATTCACCCATACCGTGCAGGCGTTGGAATTCAAAACCTTGGTTATCACCTTTAGCAACTTCTAAAATTGTTGCCGCAGTGTAGGCATTGTGGGTTGCAAACTGTGGATAAAGTACATCACGTGCTTCTAGCATTTTGATAGCACATGCTTTGTAAGATACGTCGGTGGTTGCCTTACGAGTAAATACTGGGAAGTGCTCTAAACCATCTTGTTGTGTGGTTTTGATTTCGGTATCCCAGTAGGCACCTTTAACTAAACGCACCATCATTTTACGACCAACACGGCTGGCAAGCTCAGTTAACCATTCAATCACAAAAATTGCGCGTTTTTGATACGCTTGCACAGCTAAACCAAAACCATGCCAACCAGCTAGGTCATCATCACTAAATACTGCTTCGATTACATCAAGTGAAATATCAAGACGATCCGCTTCTTCAGCATCAACAGTAAAGCCAATATCGTAGCTTTTAGCTGCCATGGCCAGCTCTTTAAGCTTAGGCACAATTTCGTTCATGACACGTTCTTTATGAGTAAACTCATAGCGAGGATGAATCGCAGACAGCTTCACTGAAATACCAGGGCTCTTAATTGGGCCACGGCCATTTGCCGCTTTACCGATAGCATGAATCGCATTCATATAGCTATTGAAATAACGCTGTGCATCTTTCATGGTGCGAGCGCCTTCGCCAAGCATATCGTATGAATATACATAGCCTTTTTGCTCTTTTTCTGCAGCGCGTTCGATGGCTTCGTTAATTGTACGACCCATAACAAACTGCTTACCCATGATCTTCATGGCAAAGTTTACTGACTTACGAATAACCGGCTCGCCTAAACGACCAATGGTTTTTTTCAGTACACCAAACTGCTGTTCTTTGGTTTTATCAGTGTAGTTAACCATTTTACCGGTCACTAATAGACCCCAAGATGACGCATTAACGAATAGTGAGTCGCTGCTGCCTAAGTGAGAGCTCCAGTCGCCTTTGGCTAACTTATCGCGAATTAGCGTGTCTTGAGTGGCTTTATCTGGCACGCGAAGTAATGCTTCAGCTAAGCACATCAATACCACGCCTTCTTCACTAGAGAGAGAGAACTCATTAAGTAGCGCATCAACACCGCTTTGACCATCTTGATCGCGACGAATAGTGTGAACTATCTGGCGAGCACGTTCCCAAGCACGGCTGCGGGCTTTTACGCCAACTTCAGCAAGCGGTAAAATATGATCAATTACAGCATTTTCGTCAATGCGATAAAAGTCACGGATTTTTTGTCTGATTGGACACGTTGTTGTCAAATCGCCGTCAAATAACATAAGCAACCCTCTGGTGTATGGAGTCTTGCAGCTAAAAAATTTCGCTGCCCGATTTTTATGTACGTAATGCGTGCATTCTAATTAAAATCCAGCAGAATATGCTGGTTAAATTTAGCGTTTTACGATAATTTACAGGGCATACCTTAAACTTATCCGCATAAAATTCTGTTATGACAAGTCCGAATAGATTACGCATGCTCGATCGTATCGATTTAGCAATTTTAGACGTTCTGCAAAAAAACGGCAGAATATCTAATGTTAACCTCGCAAAGCAGGTTAACTTAAGTCCCAGCCCGTGTCTTGATCGAGTAAAACGGCTTGAACAAGAAGGTTACATCGAAGGTTACTTTGCCAAGTTGAGCGAAGCCAAACTTAATCAAAGCTTAGTCGCGCATGTGCAAGTGTCGTTAGTGACGTCAAATACTGCGGTATTTAAAGTGTTCCGTGAACATATTTTAAAAATAAAGCAAGTGGTTGAGTGCGACATGGTTGCTGGTGGCTATGATTACCTATTAAAGATTCGGGTTTCGGATATGGATGAATACCGTCAAGTGCTTGGTGATTTAGTCGATATACCGGGTGTTGGTACGCACCACACTTATATGGTGATCGAAAAAATTAAACAAGACACAGGGCTCAGACTCGATACTTAAATTTAAAAGTTATTTATATATCCGATTATCTTAAAATGGGAGTGGTGTTGAAATTAAAATCGATTCAGAAAAGGCATTGTTGCAAAGTAATGCCTGATATTAAGCACCTATGATGCTTATAATCTTTTTATAAAGCTTGTCTCGCATCACTTTGTGGGCCAAAGCTACGGGCCGCCTCTACTCATAATTTAGAGAATGTTAGGGCTGTGGCTCTGCTACTTATTCTCACGCCACTGGGCTTGCCCTGAGCCAAGCTCGTGTAATACGCGACCTGTAAACCCAGCGGATGGTGTATTTGAAACCCAAACCTTTATCTCACCTGATTCACCCATACCGACTATTAAATATGGGTAAATATCAGTTTCTACTTCGCCTGTATGGTAACTAAATCGAGGTAGTTTATTTGCAAACTTATAACCATTTTTATCTATTACCACTTCACCAAAGTAAATTCTATTTTCTGACTTATCTAACCATTCAACGGCTACTTTTTCTGGGAATTTTTGATCGTAAACACTTACCGTCGCTCTAGTTTCACCATAGCAGCACCCAATTGCCCCTGACGGTATTCCCCATTCATCATCAAATACCACAGAGCGCCCCCAAATTGCATTGCCATTTTCGGTGCCGACACCTGCAAGCATGTAATCAATTTTACCTGTTGACGAACATCCTACAGCGAATAATATTAAAGCGAGTGTGATAAGTAATTTTATGAGTTTGTCCATAGTCTATATCCATTTATTAATTGTGATTGCCATTGTGTGCTGAGCTCTGCTTGCGCAGGCTGATTATAACAAAGCGCGAGCTGTGGTTTTTAGTGGTGAATTCAGCGTCTTCTTCTGGGTCATGAGCTACGGGCTGCCTCTGCGAATACTTTATAGAACATAAGCTTAGGGTAGTGGCTTTACTACTTATTCTCACGCCATTGGGCTTGTCCTGAACCAAGCTCGTGTAATACGCGACCTGTAAACCCCGCTGATGGTGTATTTGAAATCCAAACCTTTATCTCACCTGATTCACCCATACCGACTATTAAATATGGTTTTACATCTTTAAAAACCTTACCTGTATGCGCTGTGTATGAAGGTAAATTTTTAGCTAACCTATAACCATTTTTATCTATTGCCACTTCACCAAAGTAAATTCTATTTTCTGACTTATCTAACCATTCAACGGCTACTTTTTCTGGGAATTTTTTATCGTAAACACTTACCGTACCACCAGCTTGTGCGTAACAGCATTCTATTGCACCGGAAGGGATCCCCCACTCATCATCAAATACTATTGAGCGGCCCCAAATTGCATTGCCATTTTTGGTGCCGACACCTGCAACCATGTAATCAATTGTTCCTGTTGACGAGCAACCTATTACAAATAATGTTAAAGCAAGTGTGATGAGTGATTTTATGAGCTTGTCCATAATCTATATCCATTTATTAATTGTGATTGC
>NZ_JACJEW010000259.1:0-367 GCF_014164315.1 Pseudoalteromonas sp. SG44-1 | reverse complement strand
CTTGTTCTCAAAAAAAAAGCGGATGCACTCTGGGGTTTCAACGAGGACGATTAACAACACAGGCTGAGCGACATGAATTAATAACGCTTATTACAAACGCGCAGGATTCAGGGGCAAGGAAAGAAAAAGCATGTGAGTTACTTGGGCTGACGGTAAGAACCGTTCAGCGGTGGATTGAAGCAGACGATATGACTGACAAGCGAACGAGTACGAAAAAACGGCCGCCAAACCGTCTCACAGAGTTAGAGCGGCAGCGTATTATTAATACGGTTAACTCAACTGAGTATGGGCATTTACCGGCCAGTAAAATAGTCCCCAAGCTGCTTGATAACGGTATATGGATAGCGTCTGAAAGTTCATTTTATCG
>NZ_JACJEW010000258.1:0-372 GCF_014164315.1 Pseudoalteromonas sp. SG44-1 | reverse complement strand
GGCAGTGGCCGGCGTTTCGGTTTGGCTTTTTCTTTCTTTACTGAGGCCGATGTGGCCAATAGCGCTTTATCATGTTCATCGAGAATATCTTCTGCTTCATTGAATACTTCGCCTGCACCCGGCATCTTTTCAGATTTTTTGGCGTACTCTTTGGCTAGTTTCGCGTTATAAGCTTGTAGCAATTCGTGAATTTTCGCGTCTTTTTCAGCTAACTTTTCATCCATATGCTGTTGCAACTCAAGCAACATGCGCTTGAGTTGTTCTGGGTCGTCAGGAAGTGAGTGTGCATCAATTTTCATGTTCGCAATTTAACAGAATTTGACGGTGTTTTCTTGCTTGACGCAAAGATAAAACAGACGGTGTGGCAACGAT
>NZ_JACJEW010000257.1:0-379 GCF_014164315.1 Pseudoalteromonas sp. SG44-1 | reverse complement strand
ATAAGTTTTATTTTAATCGCCATACCGGGCTTGTAAAAACCCCTCATACTTTGTTTAGAAAACCGTTTTATTTACCTTACGAAGACATTGTTTGTTTTGGTGCAAATGAGCGCAATGTAGGCTCAGCCCGTGGTGGTTCACGCGTGTTTGTGTCTCTCATGGTGCCATTAAAGTACCCTAAGCATTATAGACTCACTAAACCGACATTTTACGTAGGTGGTTTTAATCGTGAGTGGGATTCGCTGCAATATGCAACAGCCATGACCTTTATGGATACATCAATCCCGCTTGGGACACACTTATATCAATCAATAGAGCACTACTTCAAAATAGATAAAGATATAACAGAAAAACACGGATTTCCTGAGGAGTTAAAACC
>NZ_JACJEW010000256.1:0-390 GCF_014164315.1 Pseudoalteromonas sp. SG44-1 | reverse complement strand
ATCTTTCGATATTGAATTGACTGTGCCGAAGCAACTTATAAATAAGTTACTTCTGTTGGTCACTCAGTTTCAATTGAGACTCTAAATTTTTTGCCTTGCTTAGCTATCTAAAAGAAAGTTAAGCTTGGCTGTTAGAACTCAATCTGTACGAGTGCCCACACAGATGATTGCTTTATATTGTTAAAGAACGTTGCGGTTAAAGTTAAACTTCATCTCGCTAGGGCTGCGCATATTACGCTTTCCTATTTTTTTGTCAACACTTAACTTTAAACTTTCTTAAAAATCTAAACTTAAGTTTTACTCGACTAACTGATTAACTCTTGCAGCTTAAGCGTTGCCTGCTGCCGTCTCAGTGGGGTCGCATTATAGGGCGCGGCGAATTTTACGCAA
>NZ_JACJEW010000255.1:0-390 GCF_014164315.1 Pseudoalteromonas sp. SG44-1 | reverse complement strand
AATTATATTCAGTTTTACAATTACAAACGTAGGCATTCTACGCTTAATTATATGACGCCACATCAGAAATATAATGAATTAAAAAATGCCGCTTAGAATCTCTACAGAATTTGTTGACCATTACATGCCAAGCTTAAAGCGCAAATTGGAGAAACTTCATTCTGAAGGTGCGCATTGGTGGGTTCTTCGAGACGAAAACGCTCCAGATAAAGTTCATTACCCTTATACAGACTCCAAAGATGAATGGGCCGAGGAAATATTAAATTTGTAAGCGTATAGCTAACGACACCTAGCTTTGTTTAATGTTCCAAGGTAGCAGTGGCTCAAGGTTATCTGGCTGCTCAGCAAGGTACTGTAAGCATGTTGATATATAGTTATGCACCACAAGGT
>NZ_JACJEW010000254.1:0-391 GCF_014164315.1 Pseudoalteromonas sp. SG44-1 | reverse complement strand
AGTGCTTTTTACTAGCTTGACTAGGCTTATCGCAAGTTAATACGTCCTTCATCGCCTCCAACTGCCAAGGCATCCACCGTGTACGCTTAGTCACTTAACCATACAACCCAAACGGGTCTTTGTTTCGTGACAGTTTAACTTCGCCAGAAGTTAATATTGAATACTAAAGTAGATACCAATCAACAAACGTAAACGTTCATTAAATGGCACTGAATGATACTGCTATCATTCTTTTTTTACTTTTGAAAACTCTGTACAAATAACACTGTTATTCATACGAATTTTATTATCAGCTTTTCCAAATTTTTAAAGAGCAAGAGATACAAAAACCTCTCAAAATTAAACACACTCTATTCTCAGGCGATTAAGCTGCCCGATAAAAGAATATTTA
>NZ_JACJEW010000253.1:0-392 GCF_014164315.1 Pseudoalteromonas sp. SG44-1 | reverse complement strand
TCGTTCGTCGCAGCCAACGGATCAATATCAAAGGTTGGCGCAAGAGTATCGATCACTCCGCCATTTTCTGTGTCGCTAGCGGTATTGCCGGCGGCATCGGTGACGCTGGCATCAACAACAAAAGCACCTTCTGCAAGCGGGGTCGGTACATCCACCGACCAACTGCCATCTGCAAGTACTGTCGCCGTTAAGGTTTGTATATCACCATTGGCATCGGTGACTGTAATGCTCACCAACCCACCTATTTCATCACTGCTGCCAGTGATGGTAGGCGTGCTGTCGTTGCTATCAGCCAACGGGTTGATATCAACCGTCGGTGCAAGAGTATCGATCACCCCACCATTTTCTGTGTCACTGGCGGTATTGCCGGCGGCATCGGTGACACTAGCATC
>NZ_JACJEW010000252.1:0-404 GCF_014164315.1 Pseudoalteromonas sp. SG44-1 | reverse complement strand
GCTTTTGTTGTTGATGCCAGCGTCACCGATGCCGCCGGCAATACCGCTAGCGACACAGAAAATGGCGGAGTGATCGATACTCTTGCGCCAACCTTTGATATTGATCCGTTGGCTGCGACGAACGACAGCACCCCAACCATCACCGGTAGCAGTGATGAAATTGGCGGGCTGGTGAGCATTACGGTCACCGATGCCAATGGCGATATACAAACCTTAACTGCCACTGTGTTGGCTGATGGCAGTTGGTCGGTGGATGTACCGACCCCGCTTGCAGAAGGCGCTTTTGTTGTTGATGCCAGCGTCACCGATGCCGCCGGCAATACCGCTAGCGACACAGAAAATGGCGGAGTGATCGATACTCTTGCGCCAACCTTTGATATTGATCCGTTGGCTGCGACGAACGA
>NZ_JACJEW010000251.1:0-406 GCF_014164315.1 Pseudoalteromonas sp. SG44-1 | reverse complement strand
ATCTCTATAGCGAAAACGCTACTTAGTAACTTAATTCGCTCTACTAACCACACTCTACGGTGATCAAAGTTTTTACCTGTGTATTTATCATCACCACACAAGAATGCACGTCTCACGCATCGTGAGATTAAGTGATAATAAGATGTGGACGCTAAATCAATAAGCTTTTTTCTTGCCCGGGTCATACATAGCAACTCCTGTCAAACTGTATATAAAAACAGTAGTTGATACTATGGATTTTGCAAAAAATTTGCAAAAAAATGCGCCTGTCCTTTTTTACTCCTTTAATATGATTACCACCAAATTGCTTTAGCTGTGCTGGTTGACTTTCATATTGAACAGTATCTTTTTGTTTGAGGGGTTTATTTGCTTTGACCGTGTCTGTGGTAAAGGCTTTGAAATGCGC
>NZ_JACJEW010000250.1:0-407 GCF_014164315.1 Pseudoalteromonas sp. SG44-1 | reverse complement strand
ATCTCTATAGCGAAAACGCTACTTAGTAACTTAATTCGCTCTACTAACCACACTCTACGGTGATCAAAGTTTTTACCTGTGTATTTATCATCACCACACAAGAATGCACGTCTCACGCATCGTGAAATTAAGTGATAATAAGATGTGGACGCTAAATCAATAAGCTTTTTTCTTGCCCGGGTCATACATAGCAACTCCTGTTAAACTGTATATAAAAACAGTAGTTGATACTATGGATTTTGCAAAAAATTTGCAAAAAAATGCGCCTGTCCTATTTTTCTGGCCTTGAATAGTGCCATGATTAGGTTAACCGATGAATGTCTAGTGCCCCTACAAATCCATAAGGATATGGAAAAAAGTAGGCTGCGATGAGATCGCAATAAGAGAGCCTCTATATGTGTTTGCCG